>JASFVG010000304.1:0-5945 GCA_050049955.1 Anaerolineae bacterium
TGCAGCAGTGGCTGCCGTTGGATGCTGTCGGTGGCCACGTCCGATTCGTTGCCGGCAGCGTCGCGGAACTGCGCGTAGATAGTCCACGTCTCGCCGGGTCCGATCTCAACGGGGATGAGCCAAGGTAGCGGCGTCTGGAAGGGTCGCCAGGGCCCGCCTATCTCGTCCGTCCCCTCGTCGATCTCGCTCCCCAGGCGCATCTCCGTAGTGTCCCTATCGGCCTGAATAGTAAGCGTGACCTGGCGGCTCGGCGCGACCTCTGCCCCGTCATTGATCAGTACCTTGCCCTGGGGCGGATATGGGTCTGCCACGGGTGTGACCGCCAGGGTCGGCGAGTTGCCGCTGCTCTGGCCATGCGAACCGAGGGCCGCGAGCAGGTATTCGTACATCACCCCGTTCTCCAACCCGGAATCTTCGTATGTGTGTGAAGGCTGCTGTGCTGCCCGCGAGGGACCGACCAGGGGGATCAATTGCCAGCCGCTGCCCGGCCCACGGCGCCACAGTTGGAAGGAGGCGTGGCCGGGTTGTGACGTCCAGGTGATGCTCGCGCCGTTGGGCAGCGGAGACACGTCGAAGTCGACAACAGGCACGATGGTGTCGTCCGCTGGCCAGAGGGGATCGCGGCCATGGCTGACCTCGGAGCCGTCGCCCTCGCCGCCCTCGTCCGTGTCGCTGTCGTGGGGATCGGTGCCAGCCTGGAACTCACCGAGGTTGGGCAGCCCGTCCAGGTCGGGATCGGCCAGGGCGTCGTGCGGATCGAGGGGGTCCAGCCCGTGGGCCTTCTCCCAGGGGTCCGGCATCCCATCCTGATCGCTGTCTGGCGAGGGAGTGGCGGCGAAACCGCCGCTGGCGATGCGCTGGAAGCTGGGGGTCTGAGCGGTGGCCTCCCAGGTGTAGCTACCGCGTACCCGGAATCCATCTAGCTCGGGGCGCGCCGGGTGGATACGGTCGCCCGCGACGATTCGGTCGTAGACGCTGGCATAGAAGCCGTCGTCGGCAGAACCGTCGTCGTGCACGCCGTCATCGTATAGCCGAAGGGTGTTGCTCACGCCGTCCGCGGCCTCGACCGTGACGCGCACGTCAGCGCCGGTGACGGGTTGGCCGCTCTCGGTGAGGAGGCCCAGGATATGGACCGCCTCGCCCTGGTGGACCCGATCGACATCGGCGCTGGTGTACACCTGGAACTCGATAGATGTCTGGCCGCTGGCGACCAAGATGTAGGGCAGTTTCTCAATCTGAGGGTCGAGGACGCGAGAGACTTGATTGGTGGAGCTGGAGTGCATGGTCACAGTGGGCATAGTGGAGACAATGAGTGTCCCGCCTGGATCCTTCAGATCCAGCCTACCCGCGTCGTCCATCCCACTCCACTTGAGAGCGAAGACGGCTTCATCGATGGTGTCGTCGACGTGGATGAGGTGCTCGTCGAGGGTGCGGCCGACACTCCCCAGGACTTTGAAGAGGCGCTGACGCTGGGCCAGCCGGGCAGCGATGTCGTCGTAGATGCCGGCCAGCTTGTTGGGCCAGTGGGCGCTGACGGACTCGACTCCGGACGCGCTAGCCGACGGGTCGTTGATCGTGGCGTAGGTGTACGAACCGTCGTCGGAAGGGTCCGCCGTCCCCTTCTGGTTGATGTCCTGCAGGAGGAGCTCGTCGGTTTCCGGACCCAGGGCCACCACGTGGATCAGGCACGGCGACTCCTCCACGCGGGGCTGGACGTCGACCCAGTAGTCCGGCTCGTTCTCCATACCGTCGCTGAGCAGCACCAGTCCGCAGTAGTGATCCGGATCGGCGCGCTCGCTCTCGGATTCATCCAGGGCTTCTTGCAGTCCGTCTCCGATGGATGTCAGGTTCTCGAGGCTGAGGCCGCTGATAGCACTGATAAGCGCGATCTGGTTGCCCAGCGTCATGGCGTCGAGCTCGTAGTCGGTGTCGGCGTCGCGGTTGGGCTCGCTTCCGTCTCCGGAAAACCAGACGAGGGCGCCCTGATCATTGTCAGCCAGTTCGTTGACCAGCAGCATGGCGGCCTCCTGGGCCGCCTCGAGTTTCCCTCCCGAGCCCATACTGCCAGAGACATCCATGACGAAGATTGTGTCCTCCTCACGGTCGGTGTAGCGGATGGCTGAGGAGCTCTCGCCCGACACGGTGTCCAGCTCGACCTTGAGATCGTACACGCCGTCGGTGACGAAGGTGCCGTCGCCGATGTCCGGAGCCTGCACGGAGATCCAGTAGTTGTCCTGGACACAGGCCTGCACGCCGGTGTTGGCCTCGATCCAGGCGCTGGTCTCGTCGCGAACTGACACGGAGAAGGGCAGGGGGCCGACACAGGGCTCGCCAGGGCTGCCGAGGATGAGACGCACGGTGAAAGCACGCGGGTTGTCCGGCTCGCCGACCCAGGCGACGTAGGTCGAATTGGGCAGGGCGATATCGAGGTGGGGAACAAGGGTCACGTCCACCTCGGTGAGGGCGCCACTGCCGACGGGTACGCTGTCACTCCAGGGATCATAGCCAGGCTTGCTGACGGTCACGCTGTGGGTGCCCGCTGGTAGCAGCCGCCAGTAGCGGCCGAACTCGGAGTCCGAGGTGCGGTCCTCGATGAGACTGCTGGTGTAGCCGCTGACCTCGATGGTTGCGGCCAGGGGGAATCCGAGCAGGTCATCGGTGACATGCCCGGTGAGGCCGGGGCCAGTGAACTCGTAGGGTTCGGCGGTGTTGTGCAGGAAGTACTCGAACCAATCCTTGATGGCGTCAATATGGTTACGAGCGAACTCGGTAGCGATGTCCTTGTACGCTTGCTCGTCGGTGTCGCCGGGCCCGGCGGCCTCGTGCATGAAGGAGCCGTTGAACGTGCGGTCGGAGAGCTCGACGGTGTAGTCGAAGGTACCGACCTCGTGGTAGTACCAGTTGGAGGGCTGGCCGTAGCGCCCCAGGGTCGCCTGGTCTGGCTCCCAGCAGAGCTCGTCACAGTACTCGTGGTCGCCCTCGTTGGTGCAGTGTCCATCGCCGTCCGGGTCCTCCAGGCTGAAGTCGCAGAAGGCACCGCCAGAACGAGAGGCGAACACCCAATCGGCGTACAGGTTGGCGTACTCCGTCAACCGGGTGGCGTCGGGTGGTGCGTCGCTCCCGGAGCCGCTCCAGGGCCGCATGATCTCGCCGCCGTCGGGGTCGTTGCCCTGGTGGAAGGTGATGCCGAAGATGGGCCGATGCGCCACGAAGAAATCGCGGATGGACTGGGTCTCGGCCTCGGAGAAGGCCTCCGGGCCGCGGTAGCGCGAATCCTCGGGATCGGTGCTGCCGCCCTGGCCCCACCGGAAGTCGTAGTTGCGCGCCAGGTCGACGCCGGAGGTGTCGGGATCGGTGCTGCTGGCGCCGTTGCGGCGCGTGCCCGTCACCTTGCTGCCGCCGCTGCTGTCGTGGTCGTACCCCCATGGGTTGAGCAGGAGGACGACCCAGATCTCGTAAGCATCCACCCAATCTGTGACGTCGCTGTCGGCTCCGTACTCGTCGGCCAGCTCCTCGGCCAGGTCAAGGAGGACCCGCAGGCCGAGCTGCTCGCTGCCGTGGATAATGCCCGTGAAGGCCCAGACAGGCTCGTCCTCGTCGTCGCCCACGTTGTCGGAGATCTTGAGGGCGACGATGTCCCTGCTGGTGTGGGTGGCGTTGCCAATATCCTGGTAATCGACGAGCGCAGGATGGTCGGCGGCCAGATCCTGGAGCTGGTCGATTACGTCTCCGAAGTCAGGGTAGAAGGGGTCGTCCACAACTGGCGAGGCGGGTGAGGTGATGTCGCCTTCGTCGTCGGCCGGTTGGGCGGCCAGGCCAGTAGGCTGGAGACTGGTCGTGATCAGGAGGATGGCCAGGCAGACGGGTGCGGGGCGTAGAACGGACATTGCACACCTCCCCTTCGGTCTGTCCTATCAGCATGTGAGCCGGGGCTCGCGACTGCGCCAGATGAGCGTACGCTAGCCGTTGCCGGCATCGTCGCCAGGTGGGCCCCGGTGGCTGATTCCAGTTTACTAGGTAGAATGTCCGTTGTCAACTCCGCTGGGTGCGTGCAGGGGTCGGATAGGTGGCAACGACACTCATCCATGGGTGACGCAGTCCCTGGTCTCGAGACAGCCCGACCGGCGCACGTCGTCACCCGTGTCGTGTGAGGGATCTCAGGCGCTATGACGTGCTTGACACCAGGGGAACGGAGACTACACTCGGCGAGAAGGGCGGAGTTGGGAGGAAGAACGCCGTCGCGCAGGAAGGGAAGACCCTTGTCGGCGCGGTGGGCGGCGGTGCTCTTGGGCCCCCGGTGGCGACAGGGGGCGACCAGGCCGCCCCTTCGATCGTCTTGCTCGAGGGGATGAAGGGTTGGCTCGGCAGCCCCAGCAGGCGGATCGACGAAGGGACGGAAGATGATGGCAGATGAATACGCTGCTCGGGCAGTGTCCTACCTGGAGACCCTGTGTAGCGTGAAGCCGAACCGGCGCACGGGCTCGGCGGGGAACTGGGAGGCGACGCGGTTCTTCGCAGATGTGGTCGGTGGCTTCCGGTACCAGATCGATGCGACGCCCTTCGAGTGCCTGGATCACGTTTCGAGTGGGGCGGAATTGAGCTGTGGCGAGACGGCCTTCGAAGTGTTCGTTAGCCCCTACTCGCTGGGATGTGACGCGGATGCCGAGCTGGTGACGGCCTCAACATTGGAGCAGCTGGAGAGCGCGGAGTGCGAGGGTAAGCTCCTGCTGATGCGTGGGGACATCTGCTCCGAGCAGTTGATGCCCAAGAACTTCGTGTTCTACAATCCGAAGCATCACCAGAAGCTAGTCGCCCTGCTAGAGAGGGCAAATCCGGCCGCGATCATCACCGCGACCGCGAGGAACCCGGAGCAGGTTGGTGCCCTGTACCCGTTCCCGCTGATCGTGGACGGGGATTTCCATGTCCCAAACGTACACTGCAAGGATGTGGTTGGGGAAGCACTCGCGGCCCTGGACGGAGATACCTTCCGACTGGCGATCGATGCCCGTCGAGTGCCGTCGCGGGCAAGGAACGTGATCGCGAGACTGAACCGCACTGCGCCGAAGAAGATCGTGCTCACAGCCCACATCGACGCCTACGAAGACTCCCCCGGCGCCTCGGACAACGCCTCAGGCGTCGTAGTGCTTATGCTCCTGGCGGAGATGCTATCAGACTACGGAGGGGATCATCGCATTGAGATCGCGGCCCTCAACGGAGAGGACCACTACAGCGCGGGCGGTCAGATGGACTACCTGAAGCGACATGGAGGCGAGTTGAGGGGCGTGCTGCTGGCCGCGAACATCGACGACGTGGGGTTCAAGCGCGGCAAGTCGCACTACTCCCTGTACGGATGTCCTCCCGACCTGGGGGCGAAGTGTAAGGCGGTCTTTGGGCGGTTTCCAGGATTGGCTGGCGGAGAGGCGTGGTACAGCGGGGACCACATGATCTTCGTGCAGGGCGGGGTACCGGCCTTGGCGGTCACCGCCGAATGCATGCCCGAACTGATGCGGACAGTGACGCACACATCGGCAGACACGCCAGACATCATTGACGCCAGAAAGCTGATCGATGTTGCGGAGGCGCTGAACGCTCTCGTGAGGGCTCTGTAGACTGCAGCCCAGCGCTGCACTGTCATCCGCATAGAACGGCCTGATCTCGGGACGCGAGACTGGCGCATTCAGGCCGTCGTCCACTGGACGACGGCCTGATGTGCTACTTGGTGTGGCGGCCGCGGCCTCCCAGACTCCGCACGGAAAGGGAGGCTTTGCAGGTTTCCGCCGAACCGCCTACTTGCGCGATGACCCCGCTAGCGAGGCCACGGCCCCAGAATCACGGTGTCCACGACGTGAATCACGCCGTTGCCAGCAACGATGTTGGGGATGATGACCTTGGCGTCATCGTTGACGTAGATGTCCCCATCGAAGACCTTCAGACCCGCCAGCTTG
>JASFVG010000305.1:0-5931 GCA_050049955.1 Anaerolineae bacterium
GTGAACCTTCTGACCGCGCTGCCCTCGCTACCTGGGTACATCGGCACCTTTGAGGCGGGCGGGATTCGGGTGCTAAGTATTCTTGGGGCTGCTGAGGGTCCTGCGGCCAGCTATGTACTGGTTCTCCACGCGATTCTGCTCATTCCGGTTACGCTTCTGGGATTGGTCTTCATGGCTCGGGAGGGCATCCGTTGGGCGGAAGTGTGGGAGGTGGATCGACCGGATAGCGTCCTGGGATGACCATCCCACGCCGGAAACCGGTGCAGCTCTGAAAACGACGCTATGGACATTGCAGTCATCGGTGCGGGCATCGCTGGCCTGGCGGCAGCTTACGATTTGACGCAAGCGGGCCACAGGGTTACTGTCTACGAAGCGCGTCCCTATGCCGGCGGGTTGGCATCTGGTTTCCGGGACGAGGGGTGGGACTGGCATCTGGAGCGGTTCTACCACCATTGGTTTGCCTCCGACGCCGACCTGATCAGCCTCATTCAGGAACTGGGCGCCCGTGATCAACTCTTCTTCCGGCGTCCCACGACCACGCTCTACCACGCAGGGGAGCTCTACCGACTGGATAGCCCTGTCCCCTGGCTGCGAGCTATTGCTTTCCCGCCCCTGCATCGCGCCATTCGCGTGCTGCAGTTCACGCCACTGTCCCCCATCGAACGTCTGCGAGCCGGGCTTGTGGGAGCGTATCTGACGCTGATCCGCGACTGGCGCCCTCTGGAGCGGGTCTCAGCGGATGCTTGGATGCGGAGGACAGTGGGCCGACGGGCCTATGAAGTGCTCTGGAAACCACTGTTGGTGAGCAAGTTCGGGGAGCAGCACTACCAGGACGTGAACATGGCCTGGATGTGGGCCAGGCTGTATAAGCGCACTGCCAGCCTGGGGTACTTCGAGGGAGGGTTCCAGGCTTTTGTCGAGCTTCTGGTTGAGACGGTAGAGCGGCAGGGAGGGTCTGTGTGTTGCGGCAGCAAGGTGCTCAAGGTACGCCGTGGCGCCGAGGGGCTGAATCTGGCACTGGATACGGGCGAAAGGCACCACGATCGCGTGGTCGCGACCTGTTCGCCCGACCAACTGCTGACCCTCGCTTCAGAGCTGCCAGAGGAGTATGCGGACAAGCTGAGGGGTCTGAAGTCCATGGGGGCCATTGCCCTAGTTCTCGCTCTGAGGAGGCCGCTCACGGACGGGCACTACTGGATCAACCTTCCCAAGGGAACGGAGATCCCGTTCATGGGGTTGGTTGAGCACACGAATTACATACCCCGGGAAAGGTACGGGGGTGATTACCTGGTCTACTGTGGGGACTATCTTCCCCCGGAACATCCCTACTTCGGTATCTCAAAGGACCGGCTGTTGGACATCTACTTGCCTGGTCTCGAGAGGATCAATCCCCATTTCCGGCCCGACTGGGTGCGCGCAAGCTGGCTGTTCAAAGAGCGCTACGCACAGCCGGTGCCGGGGCTAATTCACTCAAGACGTATTCCAGCGCTTGAGACGCCTGTTCCTGGTCTGTGGCTGGCGAATATGAGCCAGGTTTACCCTTGGGATCGCGGCAGCAACTACGCGGTTGAAATCGGGCGGAGGGTTGCTCGACTGGTGCTGGAAGAGGCCGCTGCGAGCCCGTGAGCTGCCTGATTTCTTCCATAGGCTGAACGCTTCCCGTGTCTGACCAGATCGGAAACTCGCGCGCAGGGATGACCACGCCAGGAAACGGCCCCACACGCAGGCGTTCCTGTCTCTCTCCCTTTGTTCTGGTTATCCTCGTTCTAGCCTTTGCCAGCACCTGCCTAGGGGCGCTAGGCGTCGCACGCTGGCAGCATGCAGCAGAGGGCGGTGGACGTATGAACGTTCTCGTCCTCGGTCTCGATCGCCGCCCCGACGAGGGATCCATTGTGCGATCGGACGTACTGATGCTGGTGTCAGTGCGGAGTATGGAGCCGCAACTGGTGCTGGTATCTATCCCTCGTGACCTATACGTGGAGATCCCTGGTCACGGCGCTGGCCGAATCAACACCGCTCATTTCTGGGGAGAGCAAGAGAGGGAGGGAGGGGGCCCGGCGCTGGCGGTGCAGGCCGTGTCTAGCAGCTTCAGGGTTTCGGTCGATCACTTCGTGCGGGTGGATTTCGACGGTTTTCGGAAGATCATCGATGCGGTGGGGGGAATCGACGTCGCAGTTGAGAACGGTTTGGTGGACGATGCATATCCCACCGAGGGCTACGGCACCACTCGCATCGAGATCCCAGCAGGACTCCAGCGCATGGATGGGGAGACAGCGCTCCGCTATGTCCGCTCACGGCATGCGTCATCCGACTTCGACCGAGCAGCGCGCCAGCAGCAGGTCGTCATCGCCTTGGCGGAGCGCCTGTCCGATCCCCGGACTTGGATTCGTATGCCGGGGCTCACGGCGGTGGCAATCGGAAGCGTTGACACGGACCTGAGCAGCTGGGCATTCGCTCAACTAGCACTCACGGCTCTTCGTGTAGGACCAGAGGGCATACAGCCCTATGTGATCGACCAGGACATGATCCAGCCCTGGACGACGCCGACGGGGGGCGCGGTGCTTCTGCCACGATGGGAGGCCATAGATCCGTTGGTGGCAGAGGTCTTCGGCCGGTAGCAGGTATCCACGCCCCGCCGCCGGACCGAGCTGCTGCCCTAGGTGGGACTCAGTGCCTTTGCGGCCTCGATGTATTCGAGGGACTGGTGTCGGAAGTACGTCTCATACAGCTTCGCGTAGTGCCCACCCGCCGCTAGCAGTTCCCCATGCGTGCCTTCCTCGATGATCTGCCCGCGATCCATGACCAGAATGCGGTCGGCGTGCCTGACAGTCGACAGGCGATGGGCAATGACGATGGCTGTGCGGTCGCGCATGACGGCTTCGAGGCCCTCCTGGATCTGCATCTCGGTGAAGGGATCGACGCTGGCTGTCGCCTCGTCGAGTATGAATATGGCGGGGTTCTTGAGCAAGACCCGGGCCAGCGCAACCAGCTGCCGCTGACCCATCGAAAGGTTGGCGCCGCGCTCCCCGACGTCCGTGTCGAGTCCATCAGGCAGGTCGTGCAACCATTCTCCGTGCGAGATGCGGATCGCTGCTTGGTTTACCTGGTCCTCGCTTGCGGTGGCATCAGGCTGGAAGCTTGCCGGGTCGTCAGCACGCTGGGCGACATCGCATGTTTGCCGTGCGCATCCGTAGGCGATGTTCTCCGCAACGGTGCCGGAGAAGAGGAAGGGCTCCTGTGGCACGACCCCGATATGGCTGCGAAAATGCTGGAGGTCCAGGCGGCGGATGTCACGCCCGTCGATCAGCAGCTGACCGCTCTGGAACTCGTAGAAGCGCGAGATGAGTCGGGCCACGCTGCTCTTGCCGGCGCCGGTGTGCCCCACCAGAGCGACGGTCTCGCCGGGCGCTATGTCGAGGTTGAAGTCTGGAAGGACGGTCTCTTCGCTGTCGTAGGCAAATGCCAGGTGACGGAATTCGATGCGACCGCGTAGCTCCTCGACGGGATCGGTGGCCAGTTGCACCACCCGCGGCTCGGCGTCGATGAGCGCGAAGACGCGCTCTGCTGCAGAGAGGCCGTCCTGAAACTGACTCCAGAACGAGGAGATGTTCATCAGGGGCCACCAGAAGAAGCCGACTGCCTGCATGAAGAGATACCAGTCCCCTGGGCTGAGGCCGCCCCGGGTTGCCAGGCCGCCAGCGTAGACCAGGAGAGCCGTACCCAACCCTGACGCGAGGCCCATAATGGGGAATATGGTGTTGAGCGTGAGCCCGCGCCGCAAACCCACCGCATAGGCCTGAGCGTTATTGGCAGCGAAGTTGTCGTAGATCGTACTCTCCTGGCGGAAGCTCTTGGCGACGACAATGCCGCTGATCGATTCCTGGATCTGTGCATTGATCTTTGCAGTCACCCGCCGGGCATTGCGGGTGACCCGGCGCGCCACTCGCCTGAAGCGGAGCGCGATAAGGACGGCAATGGGCGACATAGCCAGGAGGAGCAGGGTCAGTCGCGCATTGATGACGCCCAACCAGACGGCCAGCAGGCCAACGAGCATGACCTGGCTGAGGAGGTCCATCACCAGGGTGGCTACGGTCGCGAAGTCCTGAGTGTCCGACGTGACCCGGCTGACGATCTTTCCCGAGGGGTGCTCGTCGAAGAACGACAGGTCGTGCCGAATGGTGGCGTCGAAGACGTCCTTGCGCAGCTTCAGGACTACATCTCCCACAACCTGGGCGGAGAGCCACTGACGGATGTAGTTGAAGCTCCAACCCGCTGCACCCAGCAGCAGAACCCCCAGGGCCATCAGGAGCATGAACCGGGTGGACGGGTTGGCCTGGATGAGGTCGATCGCCTTGGCAATGATGATCGGCCCGGCGCTACCGGCCATCGAGTTGAGGGTGAGCATGACGCCAACGAGGATCATGCGGCGGGTATGGGGGCGGAAGTAGCCGACGATGCGCTGGACGAGCTCGCGATCGCTGTATTCGCGGTCGTAGGCCTCGGTATCAAGCCCGTCGAGTACGAAGCCCATCAGTCGTACCTCGCGAAGATCCGCCGATAGTCCTCGCTTCGAACCATGAGTTCGTCGTGCGTCCCCTGATCCACAAGTCTGCCGCGCCTAAGCACGAGGATGCGGTCAGCCCAGCGAATCTGGCTAAGGCGGTGTGTGATGATGAAGGTGGTGCGAGGGGCATCCGCGCTTCCCTTACTGATGCGTCGCATGGCGCGCTGGATCTGGTCCTCGGTGGCGCTGTCGATCGCACTGGTGCTGTCGTCGAGGATAAGGATTCGCGGGTCGGTGAGGAAGGCACGTGCAATCGCGATTCTCTGGCGCTGCCCACCGGAGAGCATCACACCCCGCTCGCCAATCTCGGTATCGTAGCCGTCGGCAAAGCCAGCAATGAAGTCGTGCGCCTGGGCCGCGCGGGCGGCATCCTCGATGGCCGCTGCATCTGCATGCTCACACCCAAACGCTATGTTCTCTGCCAAGGAGCGGGAGAAAAGAAACACATCCTGCTCGATCGTAGAGATCTGCGAACGGAGTGCCTCCATGCGCCAGTCCCGCACATCGACACCGTCAACCTGGACACTTCCACTGTTGGCGTCGAAGATACGGTTGATTAGGCGGGTCAGCGTTGTCTTTCCGGACCCGGTCTCGCCCACGATGGCCACCGTCTCGCCAGGATGGGCGGTGAAAGTGATGTCGCTGAGCACTGGCTTGCCGTTGTAGCTGAAACTCACGCCCCGGAAGGCTACCTCACCGGTGATTGGTTTCGATACGCCGGATTCGTTCTCGTCAAGTTCTGTCTCCGTGCTGATAAGCTCCAAGATGCGCTTGGCCCCCGCCACGCCCAGTTGTACTAGGTTGAATGAGAAGATCGAGATGAACGTCGGGAAGCGCAGCGTCCCCACCAACCCCATGAACGCCACCACCTGACCAAGTGTGACGCCACCCTGGCGCCACAATAGCATCGCGTGGAGAAAGGCCGCAGCCCAACAGACCACGAACACGAGCATGGGCCAGTATTGGGCCTGGATCCGTCCCTGCTCCACGAACTGGTCCCGAAACCGGCGCGCGCCCTCCACGAACTTGCCCCACTCTCGTCGCTCCTGGCTGTTTGCCTTGACAACCTGGATCCCAGCAATGGCTTCCGCCAACCCGGCATTCATGGCACCGAATTCTTCGCGCTGTGCAATGCTGACGGGTTTCAGACGGCGATTGTAGTCTGCCACTGTCAGGGCCCACAGCCCGACGAACACCAAGGGGATGAGCAGCAGGCGGGGCTCTAGCTGAGCGATGAGGGCTACTGGCGCGACAATGGCCAAAGCGGAGTCGATGATCAAGCCCAACCCTGGGCTGAAGAGGAGGTTGAGCTGGCGCACATCATTCGTGGCGCGGGCCATGATGTCCCCGATGCGCTGCCGGCCGTG
>JASFVG010000306.1:0-5905 GCA_050049955.1 Anaerolineae bacterium
CAGTAGTGGCACGCATGACCGACGATGTCCTGGCCTCTTCCTCGATTGTCGAGCGCGTAAGCTCCAAATACGCGCTCGAGATCCTTGGATTGCATGGCCGTTTGCAGGCTTCTCTCTTCCGTTTCGACGGTCTGCGCTTCATCCCAGCTTCGGGGCGGCCGGGCGATCCCCAGGTCCGTCTCGGCAGTGTTGCGCACACCCTGCAGGAACTTCCTCGGGCGCTGCTCAGGTCAGGCGGCATGAACGACTACTACGCTTCGTTTGTGGCACAGTGGCGACACTTCGTTGACTGTGTCCGGCACGGCATCCCACCAGAGTCCACGCTGGTCGACGGGAGGCGGGCCCTGGAGGTCATGCTAGCCGCCGCTCAGTCGGCTTCCCTGGGACAGCAGGTGAAAGTGACTGAGGCGCCGCGTGCCATTCCGCTGGCCTGAGGATATGAGACCGATCGAGAATGGGTTCGAGAGGCGGATCTGCGGCGATTCCCTTCGAGGTCTACGGTTACCGCGTCGCGGTGCAGTGTGATAGTGGCGGCGTTCTCGAGAGATCAGCATTCAGGCTCCTTGGGAAAGCTGATTTGGCTGTCTCGCAACTTCGCAGTAGTCTAGGGGTGTTCGGGCGGTCGCAGGCATACCGCTTCGCTACGGGGCCGGAAGCTGATCAGAGCGCCGACGTCCTGATCCCCTTCGTTCGCAAGTTCTAATCGCGGCCGCGCACATGAAGCGCGGCCTCTGGGCTCGGGTTTGCCTACTTACCGGTGATCGAGGAAGCGAAGGGACGGCTCCAAGGCCAAGGGGTCTGATCAGCGGAACTCGGGCACTTCTGGGTGTCGGTGGGCGGGCCTTTTCCTGGTGGTCGCAAGGAGGCTCCAAGTGACAGAATCCAATCCACGTATCAAGGTCGGGGTGATCGGGTGCGGGCAGGCAGCCGTTCGGGGACACCTGCCCGCGCTGAGGCACGTTCGCGGCGCCGAGGTCATTGCCGTATCAGACACTGACGCGCATCGGCTCAAGCGCGTGGCGGACCAGTTTGGCATCCCGCGCCGCTACGGGGAGTACGCCGAGCTTGTGGATGATCCACAAATCGACGCAGTGGGCGTCTGCGTGCCGACCGGCTCCCACTTGGAGGTGGCGTCAGCCGTGCTTGACGCAGGAAAACACCTGTTCCTCGAGAAGCCGCTGGCGCTAACCTTGGCGGAGTGCGACGAGTTGATCGAGCGCGCCGGGCGGGCGACCTCGCTCACCATGCTGGGTTTCAACATGCGCTGGCACCGGCAGGCGCGCGAGGCCCGTGCCCTGGTGCGGCGCGGCATACTCGGGCCAATCCGCATGATTCGCTCCGTGTTTGCCTGCCACTGGGCAAGCGACCTTGTCTTGCCAGAGTGGCGAAAGCGCCGTGAGCTCGGCGGAGGGGCGCTGGTGGATGAGGGCGCGCACGACTTCGACTTGTGGCGGTTCCTCCTCGATAGGGAGGTGGAGGAGGTCTATGCTGTGACGCGTCGGGATGTGGTTGACGACGAGGTCGTTGCGGTCGTGGCCCGTATGACCGACGGCATCCTGGCCACTTCCTCGATCGTCGAGCGTGTGAGTTCCGAGTACGTCGTTGAGATCCTTGGCCTGGACGGTCGGCTAGTGGCTTCACTCTTCCGATTTGATGGTCTGAGTTTCATACCAGCCCTGCATCGACCCGGTGATCCCCGCGTTCGTCTCGCTGCCGTTGCGAACACACTGAAGGATCTTCCGCGGGCGCTGCTCAGGCCAGGCGGCAGGAACGACTACGATGGTTCTTTCGTGGCAGAGTGGCAGCACTTCGTCGATTCCGTCCGACAGGGCACCGCGCCGGAGTGCACGTTCCTCGATGGTAGGCGCTCGCTAGAGATCGTACTCGCCGCCGCCCAGTCGGCTTCGCTGGGGCAACCCGTGAGAGTGGCTGAGGCGCCGAATGCGCTGATGCCCTTCTGAGCAGGCGAATCGGAAAGAGGGTCTGGAGACAGCGGGGCAATGATCTTCCTTGACTTCTACGGGTTCCATGTTTCCGTGAGGAGTGACAGCAACGATGTCATTGCCGACGTTCAGCGCGACTTCTCCTATTTCAGGTCTGCCCCCGGCGGCGCAAGTGCGGACTTGGAGGTCATCACTAGAGAGCCATTGTCTCTTGGCCTCCCCGCAGTGAAGGCGACGCTCCAGACGCCACGCAATACGGTCTACCGGGACGGGGACGTGTCCTACGTAGACTACTCCGGACGTGCACTGATGATCTGCCGAGACGGAGGGAGGACGCACAGGGTCTACTGCCAGGACCGGGATTTGGCCCACGAAATCGCGTTCCTCACCATTCTTTCACGGGTGGGCCAGCACCTAGACTCTCTTGGCCTGCATCGGGTACACGCACTGGGCCTGGAGGTTGGAGGGCGCGCTATCTTGGTGCTCTTGCCCATGGCCGGCGGGAAAACGACACTTGCTCTGCGACTACTGGGCATCGACGAAGTGAAGCTCCTTTCGGAAGACTCGCCACTGATCTCGCGGAGCGGGAAGGTATATCCCTTTCCGCTTCGGATAGGTGTGCGAGTAGGGGAGGAGCCCGCAGACGTGCCAGCGAGACTCTGCCGCACGGTTCGTCGCATGGAGTTCTGCCCGAAGACACTGATTGACATTGAGCACTTCGGGGAGAAGATCGGCGATACGAGCCCGATCGGAAGCATCCTGCTGGGCGAACGGTGGCTAGCCGGCACTCCGTTCATTCGCCCGGCGAGCCGCCGTGCCGCCCTCAAGACGTTCCTCAAGGATTGTGTGATTGGCCTCGGCCTCTACCAAGGGATGGAGTTCCTACTTGAGAGGTCGTCGCTTGAGATACTGGGCAAGACCGGACTGGCACTCTCCCGCTTGCGCAACAGCCTCGCCGTGATCACCCAGGCGCGGGTCTGCCGGTTCGGAATAGGGCCAGACAAGGATGAGAACGCGCGCGTCCTGATCGAGTATCTGCGGGGGTTGCCTTCTGATGGTTCAAGCTAGACAGCGGCCAGGTACACCGTGGGTGCTCCAACCGTCGCCGCTCAGCCTGAGGGTCGAGAGGCGGGACAGTTCAGGAGCAGTTCACGTCCAGCCCGAACTGCCCTTGCCAGCTCGTAGCTAGCGGAGGGAAGGACCGAGGATGGTACCAAGGCCGAGGAACCTCATCAGTGGCGCCCGATCGATACTTGGAATCGCAACATCGCGATGGGTCTTCTCCGGTCCCCGCTCGATGGCCTTGGCTATCTCCAATGTGTGCAATACAGACTGCCTGATGTGCTGGAGCCACTCGCCGCTGCTGAAGCGTCAGAAGCTGAACGGCACTGGCAAGCCCTCCGCAAGACCCCCCGCGCAGTCGTTCATGGACCCACAACTCTTTGAGACCATCATCCGCGAAGCCCGCGCGATGGGAACGTTCCGTGTTGTCCTCGGTGGGGAGGGTGAACCTACCTTGCATCCGCGGTTCGATGACATGCTTCTGCTCATGACAGAGCTGCGTATGGAGCCATACGTGTTGACAAACGGGCTTGGCGTAGACGAGGCCCGGGCAAGCACCTGGGCGGCTAGCCGCGCACACTTTCGTTTCAGCCTCCATGCCGGAGACGAAGAGACCTGGATGCGCGTGCATCCATCTGGTCGGCCAGGCCAGTTCCAGCACATATCCGGTGTCATCAAGTCGCTGGTCCAGGCGGAGAGGCCAGCAGTGTCGACAACGCACGTTATCCACAGGGCAAACTACCGGCACGTGCGTAGTATGGTTGAGCACGCCCACGAGCTAGGTGTGCGCGAGATCCTGTTCCGACCAGTCCGCGTAGGAGGCTTGGTGACAGAGCTGGTCGAAGACTCGGTTGGGGAGCCAGAACGCCGTAGAAGACTGAACACTGATCCCAGGGTTGCCGAGCTGGTTCTGGACAGGGATGAAGAGGCAGAGCTCCGCAGGCTACTGAAGAGTGGACTTGAGCTATCTGAGCGGTATGGGATTCGCACGAATCTACGGCAGTACCTGGCAGACAACCTGCACATCCAAGCTGGTGTCTTGCACACCGAAGAGGTATACCAACGGATCCCATGCTATATGGGTTGGATATACGCAGAGTTTGACGTCGACGGTACCATGAGGCCTTGCCTCCACTCCGAGATTGCGATGGGCCTAGCAGGCCAGCAGCCAATCCGGGACATCTGGCGCTCTCCTCGGTATCGGCGTTTTCGTCGTCAAGCCATCACTATGCCCAGGAGGCGTGCCCTAGTGGACGGATGTCACTGCAGCAGCTGCTGTATGGTGAAGTACAACACAAACGTGCACAACCTCCTACACCTGAAATCGTTGGACTACGGTGCCCCCTAGGCATGAGCCGTTGGGATGGAGTTGGCCTTGGCCCATCACGGCGAGGGAGCGAGCCTATCTGGCAGTCAACGCTCCACCAGATCCGGTGGAACATCCTTGCCTCGCCGTCGACCGGGTGTGTGGCGACTGGTGGGAGCCCCGAGTGCGGAAGGCTGTCTGCACCGTCCACGGAAGATACCCGCGGGGAGAGGTCAACCTGCCACGTTTGGCGCTCCCGACTCCCATCCAGCCCTCGGGTTCCACTGATTGCTGGGACATTCGGTCTTCCCGCCATTGATTGACCCGTGCGTGCTACTACCTCACTTCCTCCCCTGAGCCTTTCCGTGATCGTGCCAGTGCACAACGGAGGCGACGACCTCCGCCAATGCCTGGAGGCCCTTGCGGCTTCGGAACGCCCGACCGACCAAGTCATAGTCGTTGATGACGCATCGTCCGATGATTCTGGTGCCATGGCTCGTCAACTGGGCGCTGACGTGGTTCGCCTCCACGACGGGCCTCGCGGCCCGGCGTTTGCACGCAATCGGGGCGCCGAGGTCGCCGATGGCGATGTCTTGGTCTTTGTCGACGCCGACGTGGTCGTCCATGAGGACACATTGGGTAGAATCGAGCACTGCCTGGCCGATCACCTCGATGTCGCTGCCCTGTTTGGATCATACGACGACGACCCGCCGGGCCGGAGCCCTGTCAGCCGCTACAAGAACCTACTCCACCACTATGTGCATCAACACGGCAACAGGGAGGCATCGACCTTCTGGGCAGGCTGCGGAGCGATCCGCCACAGGGTTTTCGCTGAGCTTGGCGGTTTCGACGAACGATATGACCGTCCTTGTATCGAGGATATCGAGCTGGGGGCCCGACTCCGACGCAGCGGCTACACCGTGTGGCTCTGCCCGGAGATCCAGGTGACGCACCTGAAGGATTGGACCCTTACGAGTCTTCTGCGCGCGGACATCTTGAACAGGGCGATTCCGTGGACGCAACTGATGGTGCGCGAAAGACACGTGCCGGCGGATCTCAACGTGGGCATCGGGAGCCGGCTCAGCGCGGTCCTTGCCTGGGCTTGTGCCCTGGCTGCGGGAATCAGCTTCTGGGACGCGCGCTTCTGGCCAGCGGCAGCCGCCCTACTTGTGGGCGTAATTGTCCTGAACCGGCGTCTCTATCGCTTCTTTGCAGTCAAAGGGGGACCGTTCTTCGCAGTTGGAGCCGCCGGGCTTCACCTGCTCTACCTGCTCTACAGTAGCGCAGCGTTTGGGATCACGGCCGCGCTCAGCCTGCCTAGCGTCCTGATGGGGTTGCACAGGGATCCGGGCGGACGCCCGCGCTGATGCCTACCGCTTGCGCAACTGCTCGATAAGCTCGTCGATGCGGGTTCTCTCTTCTTCGCTGGCCAGCTCGCGGGCAGCCTCAGCCTGGGCCACAGCCTGGGCCAGATTCCCCGTGGCGGCATAGCTTTCTGCCAGCGCCTCGTGGACCATCAGCCTGTGCTCGCGTAGAAGCCCAGCCTGAACAACAGGGCTTCTGTCGACAGCTGCGTTATAGTACTCCAGGGCAG
>JASFVG010000307.1:0-5904 GCA_050049955.1 Anaerolineae bacterium
GAGGTTCACACTCGCTAGAGACGCAGCTGCTGGCGCCCGCCGCGAGGTGATTTCATCACTGGCGTGAGCACGGCGCGGACATCAGTAGATGAAAGACCCGTGGACCACGCCGGGGCACTTGTCAGAGCAATCGAAGCTCTGGACACAATCTAGCAACCAGAATTCGTCGAGAGGGCCAACGCTGGGCTGTTGCGGGTCTATCTGCCGCGACTGAGGAGAACCATAGCGGCAGCACCCGGCTGAGCTGTCGAATGCGCCCGCGACCTCTACAGCCGATCGTGCAATGATGGGCGCCGCGCTGGATGCTCCAAGTCAACGGACGTCTTTGATGGGTGAGGCTACCCTACTAGCCACGCTCGACCACCTGGCAACGTTCGTCGGTGTACTCAAGGGTCACGTCGGGAACCTGATGGCGACGCATGGGCCTTCGGAGCCTAGCAGAGATTGGGGGGGTGCAGAGTGAAGGCGGTTTTCATCATGTCCTCCGAACGCTCTGGGAGCAATCTGCTCCGGGTAATGCTTGATAATCACTCCCAGCTCAGCGGTCCATCTGCCCCGCAATTGCCTCGCATCCTGTCTCCACTCCTACCGTACTATGGCGACCTGGCAGACAATGGGAACCTGACTACACTCATTGAGGACGCCATCGAAATCGTTCGAACTCAACCCACGCCGTGGGAGGTCGATCTCACGGTGCCCAGGGTGCTACAGGCCCTCGAGGACCGATCGTTGTGGGGGGTTATTGCCGCACTGTACGGCCTGAACGCCACCTGGCATGGCAAGACCGGTTGGGTGTGCAAGTCAAGCCGGCTTTTCTGGTCGGTATACGCTATCCGTCACGCGTTGCCCGCGGCCAGATTCGTGTACCTGGCCCGGGACGGGCGTGACTACGCGGCCTCAATGCACCGGAACGCCATGAGTCCGATACATCCCTACCATGTCGCCAGCCTGTGGCGTGACGAGCAACGTGCTTGTCTGGAGGTCTACGCCAATCTCAGTGGCACAGGTCTGGTGCATCTGGTACGGTATGAGGACTTGGTATCCGCATCCGAGGCCACTTTGCGTGACGTCTGTGCCTTTCTGGATGAGCCGTACGAACCCCAGATGCTGACGTATTACCGCGGGGAGGGCGTGCGGGCGATGGCTGCATCTAGCGTGTTCTTCCGCAATCTCGACAAGCCCGTTCTGAAGAACAACTTCGGCAAGTTCAAGGAGCAGCTCACTCGAGCGCAGATTGAACTGGTCGAGGCAACAGCAGGCAGTGAGCTGACGCTCCTCGGCTACCCTCGTCTCACGAATGGTCCGGTCGGTGAACCAGGGATCCTACAAAGGGCTTGGTACGCGCTGTTGAACGCATTGCAGGTCCGGTACCGTCGTAGACGATACCACCGGATGGAGCCTTGGAGGGGGGTGCGAAGTGAAGTCATTAATAGGATCCGACAGCGGGTGCGCGCTAGGGCGCAGCCCCTAAAGGCAGCGCCGCAACTTCCTCGAGGCGTGTCGGAAGCGCCGGTGGACACCAGAAGGCCTTGACGTGGTCTTGTCTCGTCAGCTGTTCGTTCTTCATCGTTATCCTCCCAGGGACTCTGTTCCCGCCGTGCTCTGATCAGCCATGGGGCTTGGTGCAGAGACAACACCAGGAAAGCGCGCCGATGAGATCGAGCATACGCGTGGCCGAGCGGCGACCGCCCCGCCGCTGCGATCTGCCCCCCTACCGGGAGGGCATACCCCACCGGCGTTCCATGGGCAGCCATCAGACGCTCACAATGGTCACAAGGCTCACCCCTCCAGCCTCACGCGCGCTAGTTCAGAGGCCTCTTGAATGTGCAGTCAAGCGCAACGCTCGGGACGAGGGTGCTAGGTCCCATCGGTGCGCCGAGTGCGCCGCCATCCGTCCCCTCGGTTCACACCTTCCGAGCACATCCCGCGACACTGGAGATGTCGATGAACCACCGGAATCCCGGCGACCCCAGCGCTGCGACAGGGGCTTGCGGCCCTCATAGGCTGCCCCCTCCACCGCTCCAGGCCAGCATCATCCCCCGTTGCTGCCCGCCGCGCTTAGCGATACGTTGAGATCCCTATGGTATCATATCAGCGGATCTGGTGCTCAGGCCAGACCCCGACGCAGGTGTTTCATCGCAGTCTCTCTCCAGCCCACCACCGCAAGTCGTGACGCGCCAGCATTCCGGCACATTCTAGTCACTCGTCTGTCCTGCGACGCAGGACACGGCACCCTATCCCACAAGACACTCGCCGCTGCGCGGTCTGGTGCTCAAACGCCGGGCTAGGTCATAGTCACCGAACGCGTCCTTGGCCGCCAGAGCCGCCTCGACAGACGAGAAGGGAACCGCTTGTTCTGCCAATACCGCGGCCCACACCGGTGCGCCGCCGGTATCTCCACGGTTGGGGCGAGCCTTGGTCCGGCAGATAGCGCGTACTTCGCGCCAAGGGAGGGAGAAGAATGGCAAAGAAGAAACAGATACGCCCAGATCCTAGCGATGCCTACCCCGGGGCTCATCTCCTGAGTCAGGCCCGCAAGCGGGCGCTAGGTCTTCTCGTGCCGGCTACGATCTACATTCAAGATCCGCTGGTGGCAGAGGGGGAGCCGGATCTTGGATTGGTGGAGCTGGAATTGGGCTGGGAGCCTGGGCTGATGGCGGGGCCCACCAGCGCGCGGTTCGCGGTGGTCGATTACGACGCCGATCGGGACGCCTTGACGGAGCCCGCCCGCTGGAGCGAAGATAACCAGTGTTTCGAGACACCCGGGGGGCAGGAGGTCGACGGGAGCGTGGCCGACACACCGTGGTTCCGCCAGGTGAACGTGTGGGCCGTCGCTCAGCGTGTGCTCGATTTCTTCGAGGACAAATGGGGAGGGGGGCTAGGCCGGACGATTCCCTGGTCGTTTGAAGGGAATCGGCTCATGTTGGTGCCCCAAGCCGGCCATGGGGCCAATGCTTGCTACGATCGGCATAGCAAGTCACTCCAATTCTACTACTGGGGCGGCGGCGAGGATCGAGAGTTCGCGTGTCTCTCCCACGACGTTGTGGCCCACGAGGCCGGTCACGCCGTGCTGGACGGCATCCGACCCCACTATGTCGAGAATACCTCCTTGCAGACGATGGCCTTTCACGAGTACGTTGCCGACGTCACCGCCATTCTGACCGCGATGCGTGTCAATGAATTCCGTAGGTATCTGGAGAAGTACTTCTCTCCCCAGGGAGAGCTGGCTCCAGACACTGCTCTTAGCCGACTGGCCGAGCAGATTGGCGCGTTCATCGAGAAGCGCTCCGACGGATACGTTCGGAACGCGAGTAACCGCGTGGGGATGGACGATGTTCGTGGCGCACGCGGCGCGCACTACTGTTCTCAGGTCCTCACTGGCGCGATGTTCGACATCTGGCGGCAACTAGCCCATGATTACATGCAACGCTCGAAGAAGAAGACCCCCTTGCAGGCCCTCTGGAACACTGTGGGGCGCTTCAAGCGCGTGGCCCTTCGACCGCTCGACTACCTGCCCCCGGTCGACGTTCAGTTCATTGACTACGCTCGTGCCGTGCTGCAAATGCTGCGTGTCTCCAACCCCGACCTTCGCGACCACGTGAAGATCGCTCGATATGAGACCTTCATGCGTCAGATGTTCGAGGACCGCGGGCTCACCGATCTCGATGTGGGGGATGACGTCGAGCGTCTGGGCTTTCGCTATCGCTATGACGTCGACCGCATAGCTCGATCGCGCGGCGACACCTACCGTTTCCTTCACGAGAACCGGGATACGCTCCGTATCCCGTACCAGCAGGACTTCTTTGTGCTCGATACGTACGACACCGACACGACGACGACCGATATGCGTCGTCTGCCGCGGGAGATCGTCATCCAGTACGTCTGGCAGGAGGCGGTTGAACCGGCGAGGATGACGGGCGAGCTCGCCGGGGCGCGTGTGCCCCTGCTCTGCGGGGGGACGTTAGTCTTCGACGGGCAGGGGAATGTGCTTTCGTGGATGCGCAAGCCCGGGACGGAGGAAGTGCGCTGCGCACCCGGCTCGAAGTATCGGAAGGACGGCACTGCCCTACATGAGGCGAGTGATGACGAGCGGGAGCTGGGGGAGAAGCGGCGCGATCAACTCCTGAACCACGTCATGGAGCTGGCCGAAATGGGGCTGATTCGCCTCGCTGATAGACGGCGCGAGGACCTGGTGGACATCTCGCGGTCACCGGTGATCGGACAGATGGACAAGGGGATGCTGCGCCTCGAGGTGCAGCCGCATCTTCGGCATTGGGATGCTTCGTAGAGGAGGCTGAGATGGGAAGCGCGGACGAGCTCGTGGTGCGGGTGTACAACGTTGGCTTCGGCGACTGTGTATACGTCGGGGTGCCCGACGTGTATGAGGATGATGGCGAACAGCAGGAAGAGCGTCGGCACGTTCTCGTTGACTGCGGCACCATCAAGAAACCGATCCGTGAACAGGGCTACGAGACACAAGGAGACGTCCTGAGCAAGGCGCTGGAAGACGTGCGTGAGATGCTGCCAGAGGTCGACGGGAAGAAACGTCTCGACCTGCTCGTGGTGACGCACCCCCATCGGGATCACTACGACGGGTTTGATCCCGAGTACGACTACTTTGAGGCGCTATTCGACGGCATAGCCATCGACCACGTCTGGTTGAGCGCACTCATGGACAAAGACCATCCTGATCGACCCAAAATGCACGCCGTGGAAGAGCTCGCATACCGGGGGATCAGCGCTCTTCAGCGGCGCGATCTGCGGCTAGGGGACCGAGTGCGAGAGGAGGTGTTGTGGGCCAGCGAAACTGAACTGGAGAGAATACACGGCGCCTTGTGCGGGCTATCCGCCCCGAGGGGGCCGCTCTACGTCTTTCGCGACATCGCGGACCCCGAGAAGGGGCATCTGCAACCCGAAGAGATCAGTGATCATAGGCTGGCCTTCGATCCTGCTACCAGGACGACCTACTTCTCGATGTTCAGGGAGGCAGGAACCAGGTTGTACGTCCTCGGGCCCGAGTGGGATATCGACAGCGAATACCTAAACAAGCGGGGTGATGAGATCGTGGCGCTCCTCGAATCCTTCGAGGAGCCGTTAGGTGACCACCAGGTGGATGGGGGCTTTCTGATTTCGCCTGGAGAGGCTGGCAAGCAAGCGGGGGCAGGAGATCGACCACCGTTTGCTCTGAACGTCAGCACCAGCGATTTCCGCAACCTGGTCCAACGTCTCTATTGCTCGGCGCTGCTATTCGCCCTCGACGACAGTGAGTTGAAGAACAACACCAGTGTCGTCCTGTTGCTGGAGTGGCGTGGGAAACGGCTGCTCTTCACCGGCGATGTTCAGGAAAAAGGTTGGGAGGTGATGGAGGCGAAGGATACCCAGCTGCCGACAGCCGACCGCCAGCTGAAGGCGCCTCTCGCTTTCCTGAAAGTTGGACATCACGGGAGTCACAACGCCACACCATTCAAGCCAGCTGGGCAACCGCAGCCCGCTATACTGGACAATCTGCTGCCGATGGAGCGGCAGGACGAAGCAGTGACCGCTGTCTCAGTGACGCCCCATGGGAGCTACGACAACATCCCGCTAAGCGCGCTTCTGACCGAGTTGGGCCGCCGCGCGCACGTTCGGCGGACAGACATCCTACTGGAGCCTCAGGGTCAGGGTCTTGACTACACGGTGGAGCATACCGACTCCTACATCGAGGTGACCTTCACGTTACCGCCCTAGTGAACCCACGCCGGTCAGAAAGCGGGCGCTGAAGCCTCGCCGCCCTCGATGAAGAGTGGAGAGAGCCGGTGGTCCCGAGGAAGTCGCACGCCCGATGGGCCAGCGCCAAAGAATCGACGGAGGCGTCACGTCCTTCTGATCTCACAACCATGGGCAGGGCAAGCACTGCCCCGGACG
>JASFVG010000308.1:0-5892 GCA_050049955.1 Anaerolineae bacterium
CGGCGCGAGATGTCTTGGCTCTTACGCGGGAGGAGATAGGCGCTTTCCTCCCCGACGGTCAGGTCCAGGTGGATCCTCGTAACGGAGACCGAATCCTGTACCACCCCGCGCGCGGCAGCCGGCCCCATGACAACGTCCCGCCAGCGGATGCCCGGCTCCTGGAGCGTGAATGCGTGATCTGCCAGGGCCAAACCACCGGTGTCATCGACGTGGCGCAGCTGACCGAGGGATTCACCTTCATCAACAAGAACCTGTTTCCGATTCTCTACCCGTTCCAGGGCGCGGACGTGGCCGCGGGCCTCCATCTTCTGCAGTGGACCTCCTCGTACCACCATAAGGACTGGCACAACATGCCGCCGGCGGACTGCGTCGTTGTGATGGAGCGCCTGGCAGCCCTTGAGGAGAAGCTCCTGGAAGGATGCGAGGCGCTGCCTGCCGCCGGGTGTATCGACGGCCAAGCTGGCGAGGAGTGCTTCGTCGTGATCATCAAGAACTACGGGCACCTGGTGGGTAGTTCCCTCATCCACGGCCACCAGCAGATCGCCCTGACCAACGTGGCGCCCCGGCACTTCCTCGACAATCTGCGCTTTGAGAAAAACCAGGGCGAGTCATTCGCTGCCTATATGCTGCGGGAGAACCCCGCTGCTCTGCTCGTGAGGGACTATGGGCTGGCCGTGCTTGTAGTACCGTACTTCATGCGACGCCCATACGACATGATCCTGCTTGTCAAGGATTGTCGCCGGCGGTATCTACACCAACTGGATCCGCGTGAGCTGGAAGCGGTGGCGAGAGGATGGCACGATGCCACCTATGCTATTCGCGCGGTGATGCCCCGGATCGGGCGCGAGATCGCATACAACGTCATCACCAGCAATGGTCCAGGGACCGGGCTCTACTTCGAATTCCTACCCTATACCCAGGAGATCGGCGGTGTCGAGCGCCTGGGCCTCTTTGTCTGCCAGGAGTCACCAGAACGAGCGGCGGCGAACCTGCGCGATATCCTCGGGGCTCAGCAACGCCCTGAACCTAGCGGTTCCGGTTCCAGGACTCGACCGAGAGGTCCTGAGACCCTAGCTTCGGAGGAAGAAACGTGCGCATCGGATTCTTGAATCCGCAGGGCAACTTTGATCCCGAGGACAGCTATTGGACCCAGCATCCCGACTTCGGCGGACAGCTGGTCTATGTGAAGCAACTTTCCCTGGCGATGGGTGAGCTGGGCCACAAGGTCGACGTCCTGACCCGGCAGATCATCGATCCCGACTGGCCGGAGTTCTCCGAGAGCTTTGACGCATATCCCGGCGCACCCAATGTGCGGATTGTCCGCCTGCCGGCCGGTCCTGACGGATTCCTGCGCAAAGAGCTCTTGTGGCCCCATCTTGTCCGAGCGTGGGTGCCCAATGTCATCAGCTTCTACGAGAACGAGGGCGGGCTGCCCGATGCGTTCACCGCCCACTACGGGGACGGAGGGCTGTGCGGAGCCCTGATCGAGGAGCAGACTGGCGTCCCTTACACCTTCACGGCCCACTCTCTTGGCGCTCAGAAGATGGACAAGCTCCATGCCAGTCGCGTGAATCTGGCTG
Organism: Anaerolineae bacterium; assembly: GCA_050049955.1. Classification (GTDB taxonomy): domain Bacteria; phylum Chloroflexota; class Anaerolineae; order B4-G1; family B4-G1; genus SKLM01. The sequence goes on from JASFVG010000308.1 coordinate 1,581, forward strand.
AGCTCGACGCGCAGTTCAATTTCGCACGCCGGCTCATAGCGGAGCGTCTATCGATGAACCGCTCCCTGGTCAACGTGACCAGCACTTCGCAGGAGCGCTACAGCCAGTACACTCACAACGCCTACCGGGGGGCTGTCGACCCGACCGCAAATGCCCGCTTCGCCGTTGTGCCCCCCGGCGTTGCGATGCACGTCTTCGACCGTGACGTTCGATGCGAGGATGAGGAGGCTGTCCGCAATCACGTCCAGTCGATGCTCGAGCGCGATCTCGTGGCCGGTCGCCTCGACCTGCCGTGCATTGTCGCCTCGAGCCGCCTGGATCCGAAGAAGAATCACTTGGGGCTGATAAAGGCATTTGCTTGCAGCCCTGAACTGCGTCAGCGAGCCAACCTAGTGATCATCACAGGAAGTCTGGACAACCCGCTCGAAGGCTACGCTGAGGCCGGTGAGACGGAACGAGAGGTGCTGGACAGCCTCATGGACGTTGTCGAACGGGATGAGCTGCGCGGTCAGGTCTCCATGTTCGCGGTTTTGGGACAGGAGGAGCTTGCGGCTGCCTACCGGTTCTTCTCGGGGCTCCACTCGGTCTTTGCCCTGACTGCCCTCTACGAGCCATTTGGGCTGGCGCCCCTTGAGGCCATTGCGTCCGGGTTGCCTGCCGTGGTCACCAAGTTCGGCGGACCGAGCGAGAGCCTCCGATCGGGTGACGAGGACTACGGGATTCTAGTCGACCCGACCGACCCTGAAGAGGTGAGTGCTGCCCTGTACTCCCTTGTCGTGAGCGAGGAACGCTGGCAGCACTATGCCGCTGCCGGCTACCGCCGCGTCCAGGAACGCTACACTTGGCATCGCACCGCTGAGGGATACCTGCGCGCCCTCGAGGACCACAGGGCTCGCCGAGAGAGCCAGCCTGAGCAAGGTGAGCCGTCCTCCCGCCTTCCGATCCACCCCTACTTCATTGACCCGCGACCAGAGAATGGCATCACTGTTGAGGAGCTCGACGACGTCTACATGAAGTTCGAGGTGCTGGCTGTCGGAGAGACGCTCGTCGATTTCGTCTCCGAGGAGCGCGTCAACTCCCTTCGAACGGCCCAACAGTTCACGCGCTATCTCGGCGGGCAGCCGACCAATGTAGCCGTCCACGTTGCCAAGCTTGGCATGCGTTCCGCCGTTCTATCCATGGTCGGCGAGGATCGCTTCGGTGAGTTCTTGGAGGAGAGGCTCCAGCACCACGGTGTGGGCACGGAGGCTTTGCTCAAGACCGACCAGATGCCAACCACTACCGTCTTCCTGACGCAGACCACAGGTATCCCTGACTTCCAGGTGAACCGCGGTGCCGACGCCCGGCTCGACATCCGGGATGTCCCAGAGGAGTTGATCGGGCGAGCGAAGGCAGTGCATACCTCGTGCTTCGCCCTCGCTTGCGAGCCGGTTCGCTCAGCTATCCGCCGCGCGCTACGACTGGCCCATCGGGACGGCAAATTGGTAACCCTCGATCCCAACTACAGCCCTCGCATCTGGCCCGACAAGATGGAAGCTTGGGAGGTGCTTGCACAGATTCTGCCCTACGTGAAGATCGTGAAGCCATCCTTGGAGGATGCACGCCGGCTTTTCGACTTCAACATGGAGGAGGATGAGCTGGAGGACGCCTGTCTGCGCGAGTTTCATAGCCTGGGGGCTGAGGTCGTGATCGTGACCCGCAGCGGTGGATTGGTGACCGTATCCCACGATGGGGAGATAGAGCGCGTGGGGCCGTTGCCCCTGGTCGACGTCAAGAGCGCCATCGGCGGCAGCGATGCTTTCTGGGGCGCGCTGTTGGTCGCCTGTTTGGAAGGGAAGCCGTGGTCGCTGAGCGTCCGCTTCGCTCACGAGATCGCCGCTCTGAAGCTCCTCTTAGTCGGCCACATCGAGCGCATGATAGACCGAGAGGCGATCTACGAACGCCTGGAGCGAGAAGCGCATCAGTCAGCAGCCAAGGAGAGGTGAAGCCACAATGACATCCGTCGCTTTCGTTTCCATTCACGGCGACCCGCTGGCCTCGCTGGGGGGAAGCCACCACGGAGGACAGAACGTCTACGTGAAGGCTATGTCGTCCCATCTTGGGAAGCTTGGCCTCCGGGTGGATGTCTTCTCTCGCTGGGAGTCGCCTGACCAGCCTGCCGTCGAAGCGATCGGTCCAGGCGCCCGGGTGATCAGGGTGCAGGTCGGCCCGCCGGAGCACCTACCGAAGGAGCGGACGATCCTGTTCCTTGAGGACCTAGCGGATTGGATCCACGCCTTCAAGCATGAGACTGCGGCTGACTATCAGCTGATGCACGGCCACTACTACTTCAGCGGAGGTGTTGGCCTATCCCTCCAGGAGCGATGGCAGGTGCCTTTTGTCGAGACCTTCCACTCCTTGGGGCTGGTCAAGCGCCAGGCGCTGGGCAGCAGCGATCCCAGCCCTACGAGTCGGCTCGAGATAGAGCGACGGGTTGCCCAGACCGCCGACCTGATCATCGCAACGGCACCCCAGGAGAAGGTCGATCTGACGACGGAGTACGGAGCTGACCCGTCCCGCATCCGGGTGATCCCGTGTGGTGTCGATCTCGAGCTTTTCAAGCCCATTCCCCGCGGGGAGGCCCGTGACGACATCGGTGTCCCTGACGACTGGTTCTTGCTCACTTTCGTCGGCCGCCTGGAGAGACGGAAGGGTGTGGATACCATTCTGGAGGCGATGGGCTTGCTGATGAAAGAGCGACCGGCTCTTCCCCTACATGCGGTCATCGTGGGTGGGCACGCCAAAGATCAAGACCCGGCCGATATGCCCGAACCTGAGCAGCGAGAGCACCGGCGATTTCGGGAGATCATGGCGCGCTACGAGATTGAGGATCGGGTCTCCTTCACCGGCGGGCTGCCTCAGCGCTTGCTCTACCGCTTCTACGCTGCAGCCGACGTCACCATCATCCCATCCTACTATGAGCCTTTCGGAATGACGGCGCTAGAGGCCCTGGGCTGTGGGAGCAGCGTCATCGCATCCAGGGTTGGCGGGTTGAAGACGACCGTGGAGGAGGGCCAGGTAGGGCTCCAGTTCGAAGCTCAAGACGCCCGAGACCTGGCGGACAAGATTGGTTACCTGGTAGAGTCTCCAAAGGAGAACGAACGCCTGCGGAGCAACGCGCGACCCTATGTGGAGCGCAACTACAGCTGGAACGCGGTCTCCCAACAGGTAGCGACTGCATACCAGGAGCTGTTGGAAGAGCAGCCAAAGGAGCGGCAGCCGAGGTGAGGAATCCTGAAGGCGCTGTAGATCTCCTCGCCATTGGCGAAACCCTGGTCGATTTCATCTCCGTGGAGGAGGCCGATTCGCTACATGAGGCGTACACCTTCCGGAAGTACCAAGGGGGATCGCCGGCCAACATCGCCGTGAACGTTGTCAAGCTAGGCGGTACGGCCGCGGTCATTTCCAAGACCGGCATCGGGCACTTCGGGAAGTTCCTCAAGGCGGAGTTGCAGCGCGTTGGTGTGATCACTGACTACATGGTGATGGACCATCTGGTCCACACGACGGTGATCTTCATCTCCCGAACAGATGGCACGCCGGATTTTGAGGCTTTCCGGGCAGGGGACTACCAGCTGGCGCCTGGGGAGGTGGATGAGGCGGCCATCGCGCAAGCCAGGGTGGTCCATGCCTCGGCCTTCTCCCTCTCGCGAGAGCCCTGTCGTTCGGCGGTGGAGAAGGCCTTTCAGCTGGCCGAGGAGCACGGCAAGATCATCTCGCTTGATCCGAACTACAGTCGGCAGATCTGGCCGAACCACCGCGAGGCTAGAGACGTGTTGGCGCGCATGCTAGGCTATGCGACCATCACCAAACCGTCGCTAGACGACGCCGGTCGCATCTTTGGTGTGGGAGAGAAGCCGGAGACTTATGCGGCGTGGTTCCACGAGATGGGGCCGCCGATCGTGGTGCTGACAATGGGCGGCGACGGCATTCTTCTCTCTGAAGGTAGCGGGCTCAAGCACATACCAGCCCGAGAAGTAGAGGTGGTCGATGCTACCGGGGCAGGCGATTCCTTCTGGGCTGGATTCCTAACCGCCCTTCTCGACGGAAGCTCCCTCGAGCGGTGTGCTCTATTTGCGCGGGAGATCGTGGAGCGAAAACTGACCACCGTCGGACCGCTGCCAGACAGCATTGATCGAGCCGAGATATACCGGCACGTCGATGCCCATATGGCGGCAGGGCCTACATAGCCGGGCGCGCTGGGTGTGCTCACCTACCCGTCGGGGGGGCTCCGCCGCTGTTCCGACAACGACCTACCGCTGATGGCGAAGAA
>JASFVG010000309.1:0-5873 GCA_050049955.1 Anaerolineae bacterium
GGCTGTGGCCCTGGCTGGCCATCCCCGGTGTCGTGCTCTACCTTGTCGGCAGTATGCTGAATCACTGGGCCATGGTGCACAATCCACACTTTGAGCGCTGTGTGCGCATTCAAAGAGACAGAGGACATCGCGTGGTCACATCGGGTCCGTACCGTTTCGTTCGACATCCCGGGTATCTAGGCAGTCTGCTGTTCTATCTGGCGTTTCCTTGCATCGTTGGATCGGCGCTGGCGTTCGCGGGGACCCTATTGGGTGCTGCATTGGCTGTGGTGCGGACTGGCTTGGAGGACAGGACACTGCGGGCAGAACTGGCTGGCTATTCAGAGTACGCGAACGCAGTCCGGCATAGGCTGGTGCCGTGGGTGTGGTAGCGACACCCCGGGGCCACGGAGTGGGAGCTACCCCGGACAGACCAGACAACAGCGCTACGACAAGGAGAGGGCACGATAGACCCAGGTGCAGAGCTCGGAGGCCCAGGGCTGCAGCCTGTTGCTCTGACCATCGCAGATCTCGCGCGGAGTCTGAATCCTAACCAGGACAGCACCGGGCTCAACACGCGTTCCCCATCTCGGGACGGTTCCTGAGATAGTGAATTCGTGTGGATGCTGACAGTCGGCGATCGACATGCCCTCGCGACGATAGATCCCTCTGGCACCATCCCATGCGTAGACACCGGACCGCAGTGAGCCGCGCACTACGCTCACGTCCTGCTCCAGGCTCTTGAGGTCGATCTGGGCGCCGTCGAGGGGCTGAGGCTCGCTCCAATGCGTGCGAATGCGATTCAGCAATGATTGGCCACCGTCGAGAAAACCCGCTACGTGAGCCAGGACCAGCGGTGCCTGACCGTCCAGATACTGCAGTTCCGTCAGCATCCGCGTCGAGCCCTGGAACCTGGCGTTGACCTCGACGGGATAGACCCGCTGTCCGTCGACGACGAAGTCAATGCCCCACATGCCTCGGTACCCCTGCTTGCCCATCCAGCGACCGATGCGACGGGTCTGTTCGTAGATGGCCTGCACAGCACCACTCGGGAGCAGCCGGGTCGCAGCAAAGTCGTTACCACAGTAGCCGCTCTCCCAGGGCACGCACTGCGGCACACCGACCAACTGAACGGATGGGTACGACACGAGCACGTCGTCGTCCAGCGTGACAGCATTGATATTGGGTGCAAGACCGGAAATGTACTTGCTGGCGATGATCTCCTGGGGACCAAGGCGCTCCTGTAGCGAGCGCAGCTCCTGTTGGTCAGAGATGAAGAAGGTGCCGGAGCCACCAGCGCCGGTGGGCAGCTGCACCACGAAAGGGAGGCCGAAGCGGCGCTTAAGGGTGTGGAAGTCGAGTGCCGTCGCGCTACAGAGCACGTGTGGTATGGGTTCGATACCCAGTGCCGGGAGGATCCGTCGGAGGGTGGTCTTGTTGCCGAGGGGACCGGCCACTGCGGTGCGTGCGGTCAGGGTGCGCAGCTTGCCTCCGCTCGCCGCCACCAGGGCCTCCAACTCCTGCGTGGCCGACGACGTCATGACCGGCCGCGTGCACCCCTGCGATAGCAAGGCAGAGGAGACCCGAGCGCCGATGTCTCCCTCGAAGAGGGGCCGGGTGCCCACGCCGCGCCCGCGTATGCGCCTGCGTGTCTCGTGCTCCCAGGAGATGAGCTCCGCTTCGATGCGCGCGGCGGCCCAGCTCTCTTCCAGGCCGTAGTCACGGAGCACCAGCAGGTCGAAGGCCATGTGGCGGGCCAGACCGTAGCAGTTCAGCGCGAAGAGGCCCAGATAGACATACCTGTAGTCTGCAAGGAAGGATTCGAGTTCAGCGATAGCGTTCAAACGAAGACCTCGATGGACGATGGCACCGGCCTGTTCGATAAAGGGCGGAGTTCTCGATTGCAGCGTACGAGCGTTCCAGCATGTATACTCCAGTGCACCGCGTCTGGCAAGTGACCGATGCGTGCAACATGACCATCTGGTTTGCGACGTCTAGGAAAGAGCTGGAGCAAGGTATTCTGGAAATGGCGCGTGTGACCGAATGTGGCCCCCTATGGATTGCGTGGCCGAAGAGGGCCGCAGGGAGGAAGACGAACCTCACTCAGCAGCGGGTGAGGGATGCTGATCTTGCGGCGGGTCTGGTCGACTACAGTTTCTGCTCCATAGACATGACCTGGTCAGGGCTGCTGTTCACCCTGCGACGGGCGAAGGAACAGCGGACCATTTCGGGTGCCGGAGGCTACGTCGCCCGGCGTGTTGGGCGGCGATCAGCCGCCGCGAGGATTGGAGGTGCTATGGGGTCTGACATTGACCGATTCGATATGCTGTTCGTAGTCTGGGCGTTTCTCTTTCAAGTTGCGCTTATTGTCCATTTCGCGCTGCGCAAGCGCCTCATCGAGGCCTATACCCTGAAGCTAGGCTGGCTGGTGTACGCGCTGAGTATCCCGGCTGCCGTGATCAGTGTCGTGTTGCTCCTCCGTGGAAAGACCTGGTCGGTCTGGCTGGGGGGAGTCCTGTTCATCGTGTACGCGGCCTACGGCTACTGGGTAGACTATGTGCGGGGCATTCAGTGGCGAAACCCGCTGCGCCCGGCGATCATGGTGCCGTACGTGCTCCTATACCTGGCGACCGTCATGTTCTACTGGTGGCCCCTTGGTGCGCTCAGCCGGCCGCTGTGGATCGCTTTCGGCATACTGTTTGCCATCGGCACCGTTCTGAACGTCACCTCCCACTGAGATACCAGCGGGCCGGCCAAACCGACCACTGCGCAGGGAAATGGCCGGAAGCGGTGCCGGAACCACTTGACGCCGCCTGATGGCGCTGGCGGGACCCTGGCGGCCCGGTGGCTGTGCTGGCTACAGGCCGTCCGCGACCAGGGCCGCCCCCCAATGCCTACCCACCATTATCGTAGATCTCCTCCCTCGTCGCCTGCTACCTCCGGATCTGACGCAATCCTACGTCGAAGCATCCAGGCCGTCGCCCTGGCGCAGCTACGCCAAGCTAGATTGCTGGAAGATTGAGCTCCATGAAAGGTCTCTCATCGGGACTCCGGGCGACCGGTGTACCGTCGGGCAGTGCTCTCTGATGCGGACCTGCGTTCAGCTCCGACGGCAGCTTACAAGCCGGAGGCCGGGCGCTGTGCTGGCCCCCGTTTGTATCCAGCGTGCGCCAGTGTATAATCGCCGCTGGCTCGCGTTGGGTGCTTCATCGGGAGGCTGACCACAGATGGACATCATGGCTGTCTTGGCGGCCCTAGGAGTGGTCGCGGTGTTTGTCGTAGTCCTGATCATCCTCCGATCCGGTCGCAGGGAGGCCGAACAGAGGCGGCAGATGGCCCAGGAGCTAGGGTTCACGCCCATAGAACCGTATCCTGAGCTGACCGCCAGGATAGCCGCGCTGTATCCGCAGCGCGGCAGGGCCGAGCCTCGCTACGGACTGCGCCACGTGTCTCGGCGCGCGACCACGGACGGCGAGATGTATATCTTCGATCTGGTCGACGTGGCCGGCGAGGATGACAGCTGGGTGGAGACACAGGGCGTAGCGGTTGTATCGTCGCGGGTGAATCTTCCCCGGTTCCTGCTCTACACCAAGCCTGACATGGACGGTTGGGTATCCCGCCTGGCGGACAGTGTGATCGACTGGGCGGTAACGAGGCAGGGGACGAGGGTTGAGTTCCCCGAGCATCCACAGTTCGAGAGCCGCTACGTCGTCACCTCCAAGGAATCGGAGGCCGTGCGTCGCTTCTTCGAGGGAGCGATTGTTGGGAGACTGCCGGAAACCGGCCTCTATTCGGTTCATGGAGGCGGTCCCACGTTCGCGTTCGGTGAGCTTGCGACCAAGTCGGGCTCTGTCACCGTGAGGGCGCTAGGGCGGAGGATCGACCGGGCGATGAGCCTTTCGCGGCTGTTTCAGAGGGATTGGCGGGGCTTCTGAGGGTAGCAGTCAGGGAACCGCTCCCTCGGGCAGCGTGGAGGGCTGCAATGCGACGGCAGCGGTACTCACCGTTTCGGGTGCAGTGGTAGGCGTGCCAGCCCAGACTGTCTGCCACTCCCGCCGATATTGCTGATCCTCGGGAGAAAGCGTACCGAGGGCCCGTAAGCCAAGACGGCGGCTCCTGGTGACCAGCGTGGCGTGTCGTCAGTCGGGCGGGGAGGGTAGGCGTCAAGTATGTTGAGAGAGCTGCGCCGAGATGAGGTTGACCAGGTCTGGACGATTGACCGCGCCGAGGTCATCGACCAGGTCTACTACGTGGAAGACGGCGAGCTCGTACTCAGGCCAGAGCACTACGACATGGAAGGCTGGCCACCTGGGGAGCCGGCGATCTACGCCCCCATCTTGCAGGCATGCTATGACCGGGGTGGGTGGTTCCTCGGCGCATTCGCGGACGGTGAGCTTGTCGGTGTGGCAGTTCTCGATAGCAGATTCATCGGGAAGAGCAGAGATCGGCTGCAGCTGGCGTTCCTCCACGTGAGCCACGATTATCGGGGAAGAGGGCTTGGCAGATTGTTGTTTGAGCGGGCCGTGGGGCGGGCGCTGGAACTGGGTGCGCGGCAAGTCTACATCTCCGCGACACCGTCTGAGAACACGGTCGACTTCTACCGGCACCTGGGGTGCGAGGTGGCGGACGCGGTGGATGAGGCACTATTCGAGCTTGAGCCCGAGGATATCCATATGGTGTACCGCATTCGCTCCACAGGGGAGCAGCTCGAGGGCAGTCGTGGCTGGTAGTAGGGGGCGCGCTGCCGTTGCTGGCGCTTTCCGCCCGGCGAGAAGCGGCGTGGAGCCGGTCCGCGTCGGGCAAGTCCGGGCGGTTCTTCAGGCTGATGTGACCGATCTCGAACCTGGCGGAGACGGGCATGATCACTGGCGCTGAGTTCGGTGCGGTGGTCTACGGATACTGGGCTGACCGGTTCGGGTGTGCCCGTGAGGACTTCCATCGGCCTGGGACACTTGTTAGCGAGGACGGAGCGCTGGGAGAGGCGGGCGTCGTCTACGTCTACCGCATCGACCAACACAGTGTGGTTCGAATGGGCCCCGAGCTAGCAGGGGAGATAGGCCTGGTGGGGCGGCAGGGAGGACTGAGCGCCGCGCTTTCGGCAAACGAGATCAGGGCGATGATCGCGCCGCTAAGGTCTGTGGCGATGGGCAGGATCCTGCTAGATTGCTACCTTGATGGGCGGGCCTTCCAGCCCTGGCCTGTTCCGGGGGATCTTGTGGCGCGTCGTGTACATCCCCGGCAAGACGGTGCGCTCCTGCATGACCTGTACGACGCGTGCAGCGAGATCGATCTGGACGAGGCGGAGATCTATGTAGACAAGCCGGATCCCGTGATCTTCGGGCTGTTCGATGGGTCACTGCTGGTGGCCTACGCCAGTCACCGGTACTGGGGAAGGATCATCGCCGACATCGGCGTGCTGATTCATCCGGCGTATCGGAGCCGCGGGTTGGGGAAGGCTGTGGTTTCAGTACTCTGTGGATGGTGCCTGGAGAAGGACGTGTTGCCCATGTACCGGGTGCACACCGATCATCTGCACTCCCTGGGAATAGCGCGGGCTCTCGGCTTCCAGGAGTTGGTGGTCATCGAATCCCTGGAGTTGGTGGGCGTGACCGATGGTTGAGGTGCATGCTATCGACCACAGAATGTGCACGTGCACCGCAGCGTTCCGGGTGGCTATACAAGAGCAGCTTGGTAGGGTGGAGCACGAGCCGGGAGGGCCAGGTGCGTAGCAGGCGCAGGCAGAGGCCCTCAGTTGAGCCCTGCTGCCTGGCGACGACCCTTGGAAGCCTTCCGCACACGGACGCGTTGCACGGGACTGATTTGGTCTTGGAGTACACGCCCGAGATCCCTGCCTGGCCCCAGTTCCCCAAACGCAACGCGTATGAGAAAATGAT
>JASFVG010000310.1:0-5865 GCA_050049955.1 Anaerolineae bacterium
AGCATACTCTCGTCCTCGACTTGGAACTAAGAATGGCCTGAAAAGTGTCCAGTCTTTGGGGGTCACTTCACGGGAGCGCGGGAAGATCTATGGTCCGGACGTGGACGACGCCCTGCGGGTGATCCACGAGAGCTTTGACTACATCTGCGCGGGGCGTCTGACACCTAACTTGGTCTGGATGGCTCGTCATCTGGGCCACCATGGTGAACTGCGGGCGACGCCTAGCCTGCTGGATCAGCTGGGGCATGTTAGCATCTCTACGGTACAACGCCGGCTGGACCACATAAGCCAGGACCAGCCCCGGCTCCCGCGCAAGAAGCCTAGAAGCGGAAGCCGGCTGTTTCAGGATATCCCGATGAAGCGCTTATCTTGGGATCTCTCACAACCTGGCCACTGTGAGACGGATGTCGTTCACCACTGTGGCCCGACGGCATCTGGTGAATACCTCTGCACGCTGCAAATGATTGATGTGGCCACCGGGTGGAGCGAACGTTACGCCGTCCTGGGCCGTAGCTACTTGGTGATGCAGGATGCCTTCCTCGTCTTCCTCTCCCGCCTACCCTTTCCCATCAGGGAGATTCATCCGGACAACGGTAGTGAGTTCTTCAATCATCACATGTTACGCTTCTGGGGCGATCGCGTCCAGGGCGTGACCCTCTCTCGCAGCAGACCCTACCACAAGAATGACAATCCCCGCGTCGAACAGAAGAACTCCACCCTAGTGCGGGCCTATCTGGGCTATGACCGCCTCGACACCATCGCCCACGTCCTGGCTGTCAACCGCCTCTACGACAAGCTGTGGATCTACTACAACCTCTTTCAGCCCGTGATGCATCTGGTCAAGAAGGAAATCGTCCGTGAGGAGGGCCAAGCTACTCGGGTGAGACGACGTCACGACAGGGCTCGCCCTCCCTTCGATCGTCTGTGCGAAACAGACGCCATCCTGCCCGCCCATCGGGAACAGCTCGAAGCCTTACGCGACAGCCTCAACCCCCGCCGCCTCCGATCGCAGATCTACGATGACATCGACCGTGTCCTCAACCTGCTGTGTGCTGAACCGGGCTCACGCCAGGACGTCCGCCTCAGCCTAGCGAAGAACCGTGATCATGGAAAGGAGCTTCTCTCAAACCTGAACTTCAACCGAACCCCTATGAAGCGCTAGACTGCACCCGCAAGCCGGTGTGGACAGTGTGGACAACGCCAAACAGCACGCGTTGCCCACACTGCCCACACCTCTACTACGACTACGCTCCCCTTCTGAGAACGGGGACCAAATGGATGCTCCTGGTAACATTATCAAATGACAGAACGGGGCCTGTTGAGTAACAATATCATTTGAAAGAACAACCCTCGTTCGGTAACATTATCTCTTGAGTTGACAGGACCCGATCGGGCGATGGCACCGCGTGCCGACCTCCTACCGTGAAAGCTCGGAGCCGGGGCCGCTTCCATTTGCCAAGGTGACGTTTGTTGGTATAATGCGCGCGGGTAGGCCACCCTAGCTCAATCGGCAGAGCAACCGCTTCGTAAGCGGTAGGTTTTGGGTTCGACTCCCAAGGGTGGCTTCTCGAACGGGCCCCTACTCGGGGCCTTCTTGCTATCAGGAACTCGATTCAGCAGAGGTTGAATGCCTGAGCGGTCTTCCGATCCCTGGCGGATCCTATGGCAAGCTTCCACCGGCGATGGTGCGCTTGCCATCCTCTTGCTCATTGCCGCTGCTTCTTTGGCGCTCAGCGCCTGGATTCCTCAGCAGCCGGCCTCCGATGCGGACTACGCTAGATGGCTCTCTGAGGCGCAGTTGCGCTTTGGCAGCGTCACTCCGGCGATGAGGTCTCTGGGGGTATTCAGTATCACTCGGTCTGCTGGCTTTCGTGTTCTGCTGTCCCTGATCGCCAGTTGCCTGTTACTTCGTCTGATAGAGAACGTCGAGCGTTTGCTGCGGGGCCAACAGGTCACCGAGCCAAGCGACGACTGGACAGAGTACTCGGGACAACAGCTGCGCCCACTTCTGGACAGGATCCGTCTCCGGCGCTATCGGGTCTTGCGTGGAAGCTCCCTCTTCCAGATCGATCGCTGGCCGGTGGCGCGTCTTCTTCCCCTGGTGGCCCATGTGGGTGGCCTACTCCTGCTGGCGGGGCTACTCATCTCACGCTTAGTGGGGTGGCAGGTCCAAGGGCAAGTTCTTCAGGTTGGCCAGCGAGTGTCGTTGCCCGGCGTCGCCAACTGGGTCGAACTGACCCAGGATGGCAGCCGAATCGTACAGAGTACTGGCGTCGTTGGTTTCCCTGAGAGCGAAGGGCCTGGTGTTGTGGTGCGTGCCTATGACGATCGTGGGCGGTCGCTAGAGGTCCAGTTGGCGGCTGCAGCCGAACCGGGGAGCGAGGTGATGATAGCGCTCACTGAGGACAGGTACTTCGCTATCCCCGAGGCGAACCTGGTAGCTCGGCTGACACCGCGTTCAGGGGAAGCTGACTCGGTTGTGGATGTCCAGGTCTACCAGAGCCCGCCAGGCGAGATCATCGCCGAGACAGCTTCTGAGAGAGGGGGTGCTGCCAGCCTGACACTTGAGGGCGTGATCATCGAACTCAGCCCCGCGCCCTACGTTGTGGTGACCGCCACCCACAACCCTGGCAGGGCAGCATCGGCGGTCGGCTCGCTGCTTCTCATGGTCGGCGCTGTGGGAAGTGCCGTCTGGCCTGCGCGTACCTTCTGGCTGCGCGAGCAGGATGCCTCGGTTGCCGCCGCCGGTCCCGTACCATCGTGGCTTCTGGGGGAGAGTACCTGACGTGCTACCAGCCGCGATCGTGGTTATGGTGGTCGGCGGCATGCTCCTGGTTGCCATCGCCATCCACCTGTTGAACGGGCTGAGGGAGCGGCCTGATCTGTCACCGGTGGCAAGCATTGCGGGTTGGGCTGCCGCCAGCGTTCTTCTGATAGGCGCCCTCCTGGTGTGGGGCGGGACGCTGCCCGTTCTCGAATCGTTCGTGCCGCCCTTCGACTTGAGCGCCTGGCATGGTCGTGTCCTGCCGACGGTCCTCATGGCTGCTCTGGCCATTCCCGTGGGGGGGAAGATCGACACGCGGGACGATGCGGGAAGGGCGGTCTCCTGGACACGTGCCCTGCACTACCTGCCTGCATTCGCGCTCACCCTGGCACTTCTGCTTCAGGTGTCATCATCCACCGAGAGTGCCCACGACGCTGAGTGGGTGACGCCGCTGAGATTCTCGCTCGCCGTCTGTGCTGGACTGGGCGCACGGGGACTCGGTCAAGCGTTGCAGGTGCTTGCTGGGGGCGGCAGCTCGTCACAGTGGCCCGGAACGCTTACCTACAGCCTACTCACCCTTGTGTCAGGCTCGGCTGTGCTGGTCAACCTATGGCAACAGGGGACGGTGTGGGGCAGTGCTGGTCCCGCGATGCAGGGCGCGCTCGCTGGCGCGTGGCTCGTCTGGAGCGCTAGCGGCCTGGCACCCGGCCGGCAACCTCACCTGCGCGCGGTACTGACTGCAGTGGCCGCGCTACTGCTGATGGCTGTTGCCATTGGAGGGGCTTGACCCATGATCAAGGATGAGCACCCGATCATCATTGGAGTGGCTGGGGGGACGGGATCGGGCAAGACCACTGTGGCGAGCCGGATCCTGGAACGCGTGGGGGCCGAGCATATCGTGTACATAGCCCACGACGCCTACTATCGCGACCTAAGTCATCTGCCAGCCCGCCTGCGTGCGCAGGTCAACTTCGATCACCCTGATTCGCTGGAGACCGAGCTCTTGGTGGAGCATCTGAAGCTACTGCACGCTGGCCAGCCTGTCGAGATTCCGATCTATGACTTCACCAGCCACTCGCGCACCGATCGCACGGAGCGGGTCGAGGTGGCCCCAGTGGTCATTGTGGAGGGCATTCTCGTCTTCGTCGAGCCCGAACTACGGGAGCTCTTCGACGTGAAGATGTATATCGACACTGATGCAGACGTGCGATTCATCCGTCGCTTGAGACGCGACATCGAAGAGCGCGGCCGCAGCGTCCAGTCGGTTTGCGAGCAGTACCTGTCAACGGTTCGCCCGATGCACCTGGAGTTCGTGGAGCCAAGCAAGCGGTATGCGGACGTCATCATTCCCGAGGGAGGCTATAACGAGGTAGCCATTGAGATGGTCGCCGCGCGGATCAGAGGACTGCTGAGTGAAGGACACGGGGACGCGGCGGTCCAACCATGATGGTGGAGGATCACCCCCGCAGGGAGGGGGCTAGGGACAGGCTGATGGTATCCATTATCGTCCCGGCCTACAACGAGGCACGGACCATAGCGCGGACGATCGAGCGTGTGCTGGACGTGGAGCTTGGTGACGTCGCCCGGGAGATCGTTGCGGTAGACGATGGGTCAACGGATGGAACGGGCGAGATCCTGGATCGCCTGGAAGAGCAGTGGCCAGACGTCGTCAAGGTCGAACATCACCGTCACAACAGGGGGAAGGGCGCGGCCGTTCGGACGGCTTTGCGGCACGTGACAGGTGACATCGTCATCACGCAAGATGCTGACCTGGAATACGACCCTGAGGAGTACCCGAAACTGTTGGCTCCGTTTGCTGACCCTGCTGTCCAGGTTGTCTACGGTTCGCGGAACCTACGAGACAATCCTCGCTCCTCGTGGAGTTTCTACTGGGGCGGACGGCTGGTGAGTTGGGTCGCCAACCTCTTGTATGGAGCTGCCCTGACAGACGAGGCAACGGGCTACAAGCTGATCCGTGCAGATCTGCTTCGTAGTCTCGATCTCCAGGCTGACGGCTTCGAGTTCTGTCCGGAGGTTACGGGCAAGGTGCTAAGCCGTGGCATTCGGATCCTCGAGGTACCCATCTCCTATGAGCCTCGGAGCCCGAAGGAGGGCAAGAAGATCAGCTGGAGGGACGGGATGCAGGCTATTTGGACGCTCTTGAGGTATCGTCTGAAGCGCCCGCTGGCGAAGCGGCGCTGATCAGAGAGATCGATCAGTAGCCCATGACGTAGCGTGTGAAGTCCCTGCGCCACGGCCGCCTACGACGAAGGTGGCTAAGGCAACGGGCAAATTGGCAGGGTTCGAATCCAAAGTGCTTGGGAATGGACCCCAGTTCTGTCGCACTCCCCGCCGCCGCCAGATCGAGCCACCAGGCTGGGGTTGGGTTTCGGACCAGCAGGGGCTGCAGCATATCGCTGCCCGTTTGCATCAAGGGCATGCTAACGTGGAACAGATACCGTCGCATACCAGCTGCCTCGAGCACGCGCCGGATCATCTGCTCGAGCGTGAAGTGCTCCGGCCCCCCCAGAGGCACCGTTCTCCCGATTAGTTCGTCCCGCTCAACCGTCGCTGCGATGCATCGGGCCAGGTCGTCGATCCAGAGGGGCTGGAAGCGCGCCATGCCGGCGTCGGGAATGGGCAGTAGCAGCGGCGACATCTTGGCCAGCATCACCAGCCTCGTGGTGAATGCATCTCTCTTACCATAGAGAACGGCCGATCTGAAGACGGTGTAATCAAGTCCGCTCTGCTGGATCCTGACTTCCGATTCTCCCTTGACGCGAAAGAGTGGGTATGCGGACGCGGGAGTGGCACCGAGCCGGCTCAGGTAGATGACGCGAGTCACGCCGGCTTCCCGCGCCGCCTCGACGAGGTTCTCCGTCTCGACCGGCTGATCCACCAGCGCCTGTTCCTCCAGACGCCCTTCCCCACGAGCCAAGTGGATGACCGTTGTCACCCCTCTCATCGCCGCCTGTAGCGCTTGGAGATCGCCATAGCTTGCCGATGCAATCGAGAACGTGACGCCCGTCGGCAGTTGTTGCTCATGCGGGGAGGGCCGGACCAGACAGCGTACGTTGCGGTATTCGGCCGCCAACCGGCGC
>JASFVG010000311.1:0-5850 GCA_050049955.1 Anaerolineae bacterium
GCTGAGCCTGACGGCACGAGTCGAGAGCGTGCTCTTCGTGGCTGATGAACCTATCTCGGCTCATCGGCTGGCTGAGGCGCTCGAAGTCACGCCGGAGCGCATCCACCAAGCTTTGCAGCAGCTGGCCTTGCACTACAAGGGGACTGGCCTGCGGTTGCAGCAGGTCGACGGCGGTGTCCAGGTCACCACAGCCCCGGAAGCTGCTCCTTGTATTGAGCGCTTCCTCGGTCTGGAGGCGCGCATGCACCTCTCGCAGGCGGCTCTGGAGGCGCTGGCCATAGTCGCCTACCGCCAGCCGACGACCCGTCCCACCATCGAGGCGATCCGGGGCGTCGACTGTGACAGTGTGCTGCGCCGACTGGTCAGTGCCGGCTTAATCGACCGCGTCGGCCGGGCGGATGGGGTGGGGCGGCCATTTCTGTACGGCACCACGCCCGAGTTCCTGCAGCACTTCGGATTGCAGAGCCTAGACGACTTACCGGAGTTGGAGGAAAGTCGCCGAGACGATGCCCAGATGGTACGAAAGTCCTCTTGATTTCGCCGTTCCTCGCTGATACACTTCCACCATTATCAAAACCAGGGTCGCGCTATGGCCCGCCGTTGATCGATGCTGCGTCGACAGGTCGTGAGGGCGGGATCCCGTGTGGAGACAGCATGGAAGCCAATGTTTTGATTGTCGACGACAGCTCGACGATGGTGGACACGTTGAATAGCATTCTGTCCAGCCAGGGATGCTCCGTAGAGGCCTGTCGGGACGCTGAGGCGGGCTGGGAGCGCCTGGCAGCCGGTTTGTCTGGGAAGGGCACGGTGCCTGACCTGCTGTTGCTCGATCTGAATATGCCAGGCTTGGACGGCATGGCACTTCTGGGTCGCATTCGCGCCGAGGAGCGGCTGGCGCGATTGCCGGTGGTCATCATCACCGCGGAGACAGATCCGTGGACGCGGAGCAAGGCCTTGAGAGCCGGGGCAGATGCCTTTCTGTCCAAGCCGATCGTGCTCTCTGAGCTTCTGGCCCGGGTTGAGGGGTTCTCAACCGGCCAGTAGCTGACCTGGTGCGACGCTGGCGCCGGTACACCTGACGTGAACTCGCTCCGCATCTGAGATCTCAGAGCCCGGCTAGCTCTGTGGCACGAGTGATTACCTCGCGAGCCGCCGGGACTCCTTCCTCGTCTCAAACCACCACGCGCAACGGAACGCGGAGGGTTTCGAGAGGTGTGTCGCTAGGCGTGAGGGGTCCTGGTGTGCTCAGGGGCGGAATGGGCCGGCGCCGCAGCCCACCGCGAAGCACAGCCCCTTGCTCGAAGGGTAGCGGTCGTGACTACGGTTCCTTGATGAGCTCCCGTGCCTCCTGGGCATGTTGATTCGGAACAAGAACGCGGACCTCTCCCAGTCCGTCTACGGTGAGGCCCATCACCGGCCCGATGCTCTCATAGTCGAGGAGCACGGGGATGCCGGCCTCCTCGAGCTTGGCCTTGATGACCTGGGCCCTCAGCAACCCGGAAGTGGTACAGACTATTGTCAGGTCTGGAAAGCGAGAGGATTCCCGTCTCATCGGCAGCCTCCTTTGTCATAGCCTAGTGTCCTTCACGTGTGCGTGTTTGTCAAATGGCTTGAAGCTGGTATAATCCTCGCCGTTGTGTTTGTGAGCCGGACGGAGGACTGTGCAATTTGATCCGCAGGAAGACCCAGAGCCCGACGTACTGGGCTGACTATGTCGTTGCCTCAGAGGACCTTCAGTACCTCAGTACCTTGCTCGTCGAGGACGAGCTACCCCGCTCGACAGATGAGTTGACCCAGGCGCTGGTGGTGCACCGCGCCCGACAGGAGGCCGCGCTGATCGAGCGAGCCCTGTCGGAAGGAACCCCCTATCAGCCAAAGCGAAGTTACGAGTTGGGGGAGCGCGTGGTCTTCCCAGTGCTCGACTACCTCGCCGGCGAAGTTGTGGGCGTAAGACCCGGTCATAACCCTGAGTATGAGCCCTTCAAGGTGATCAGGGTCAGGTTCGGGAAGGGCGAGGAGCGGGAGTTCGCCGCGGAATTCGAGAATGGACATCCCCTCAATGAGGTGGCTTCCGGGTCTGTGGACACCGACGAGGAGCCCTCCCCTGAGGAGATCGCCACGCTCTACAGCCCGCAGATCAGGGACAAGCTTGACGACCGGCTTGAGTCCGAGCCCGAGTTCATCCGCCTGGCTGGCAAATGGTTCCGCAAGGACCTTCTGGTTGAGGTACACGAGGGGCACTTGAACCTGGCGGATGCGGTACTCGACATAGCTGGTGGGGGTCCGCTGCCAACTGACGCTCTACTCGGCGACGTGGAACTGCCGGTGGAGATCTCTCCTCAGCTTCGCGTCTTCTCGCTGAACTATGCCCTGCAGCAGGATGAGCGCTTCGACGAGGTCGGGCCAGCAGGGGAAGTGCTGTGGTATCTGAGCCGCCTGGAGCCGGAGGCGATCAAGGAGACGCCAATCTACCTGCAGTATGATCCGCTGACTTACGAGCCCCCTCTACTGACCAGCGAGATGTTGTCCCTGGAGCGCCAGCTCGACGACGAATGGTCGAACCTCGAGGTTGCTGAGCAGGGTTCGGACACGGTTGAGATCGTACTGATCTATCCCCACTGGCGATGCGGGACCCTTCCACTCTCCAGCCGGTTGTTGCAGGTCTTCCCCTCTGCCGTAACTGAGCGCATTCGCTTCACGTTTGTGGATGGCGACACCGGCGAGGAGATGCCCGGCTGGGTTGTGCACAAGGAGCGCTACGTCTACGGCTTGGAAAGATGGTACCGAGAGAACAACATCTCAGTGGGGGCCCACCTGGAGGTGTCAACGGGTCCGGAGCTGGGACAGATCGTCGTGCGGCCTCGCAACCGCCGGTCGCGGAAGGAGTGGGTGCGCGTGGCGATCCCCCGTGACGGTAGGCTGACCTTCGAAATGCACAAGGAAGAGACCGCTTGCGACTATGATGAGCTGATGATCATGGCGACCGCGAACTTGACGGGCCTGGAGCAGGTCTGGACGGGCATCAGGCAGAAGGGTCTCTCGTTGGCCGAGGTCGTCGATGACGTGTTCCCGGAGCTGGTCAAGCTCAGCCCGCAGGGCAATGTGCATGCGGCGACGCTCTACAGCGCGGTCAACGCGGCAATGCGCACACCGCCGGGGCCGCTGCTGGAGATACTGGTCACGAGTGATGGATACGCCCCGGTCGGCGACAACTACTGGGTTCTACACGCAGGTGCACTTGGAGCATAGGCTGCTCGTATGGCTGAGTTGAAGATCCCTCCCGCGCTGAAGACCTTTGTGAAGCCGACGGTAGACACGCCGTTTCACATCGACTACAGCTGGTGGGAGCGTCAGGGACTGGACATAGGTGTAGAACTCCGTTCCCATCTCTGCAGGGAGCACAAGGAGGCCTTCGGCCAGTCGATCGACGCAGACGAGAAGATCGATTGGATTGACGAACGGACAGGCGAGGTGCAACGGGTGAATGGCCTGCAGCACGTCCTGCACATCCACTGCAGCAAGGAGCCCGACTACATCAGCGATGACCTACCGCTGGTCGACGCTGTCTTTCGGGTGTTCCTGGTGGAGGGGAACAAGCCTCTAAGCGCACAGCAATTGAGCAGCATCACCGGTCGCTCCGCGAAGATGATCGTGCGCACGTTGGGGGGCCGACGGACCTACAAGGGGATCCTGCCTGCTCGCTGAGGTAGTCCGACCCAAGTAGCGGCGCCACGACATACGTCGTGGCTTTTTTTGTGACGGACCAGAGAGGGTTCTGCTCCCGCGGAGGCATCCCGATGTCTTGACACCGGTTTTCCCTCGGGTTAGAATAGCCTTGGCTCGCCCCAGTAGCTCAACTGGATAGAGCATCGGACTTCTAATCCGAGGGCTGCAGGTTCGAATCCTGCCTGGGGTACTACAATAGGGTGCGCAGTCCTGGGCTGGTGCCCGGCTTCTGCGCTGACTCGCTGTCGAGGGCACATTGAAACCGTGCCCTCTCTGCTTTCTAGAGCGGGCAGCTGCTGCGGATCAACCGGAGGGGGCCATGAAGGTCGTTACCGTGAGTCAAATGCAGCACATCGAGTCCAAGTCTGACGCGGCAGGCCATTCCTACGCGGCCATGATGGAGCAGGCGGGCCGATCCGTCGCACAGTTCATCGCGGCACGCCACAGCGTTCAGGACAAGCAGGTGCTGGTCCTGGTCGGCCCGGGGAACAACGGCGGCGACGGCCTCGTGGCGGCGCGCTATCTCAGCGAAACGGGTGCACGGGTCACGTGCTACATGTTCCGAGAGCGGGATCCGGCCGTGGACGAGAACTTCCGCTCGGTATTGCAGGGACCAGCGCGGGCGGTGCTTGCCGAGGAAGATGAAGACTGGGCGCGGCTCAAGGCGCTCACCACCGACGCCGATATCCTGATTGATGCCCTACTAGGGACAGGGACAAGCCTCCCGCTGCGGGGCGCTGTAGCCGAGATGCTCGGGGTTGTCGGCAGAGTGGTTGCCGCGCGCCGCCGGCCCAGGGCTGCCGCTCTGACGCCTGTAGGTTCGGTTTCCGGGCAGACCGCCCGCAAGCTGGAGCCGCTTGTGGTCGCAGTGGACGGGCCGACCGGGATGGCGTACGACAGCGGGGCGCTCGATGAGGTCGCCGTCCCGGCTGATCTGACGGTTACCTTCGCCTATCCCAAGACCGGTCACTTCAGGTTTCCCGGGGCTGGTGCGGTGGGTGAGCTCGTGGTGGCTGACATCGGTACCGATCCAAGATTGGCGGACGAGGTGCGGCTCGAGGTCGCCACGCCAACTATGGTGGGCGGATGGCTGCCTGAACGACCTGCAGACGCTCACAAGGGGACCTTCGGGAAGGCGATGCTCGTCGCTGGCTCCGTGAACTACGTGGGCGCGGCCTATCTGAGTGGAGCGGCCGCCACCCGCTCTGGGGCTGGGCTGGTCACCGTGGCGCTCCCCGGTGCCATACATAGTGCTGTTGCGGCCCAGCTGGCCGAGGCAACCTACATCCTGCTTCCGGAGGCAATGGGGGTGGTGAGCCGAGACGCCGCTGATGTCCTGAGGCAGGAGCTGGAAGGCTACGACGCGCTGCTAGTGGGCCCGGGCCTGGGCTGTGAGGAGCCGACCGTGAGCTTCCTAGACAGGCTTCTGGGCGGCGGCAAGGACCACCACGCCGTGGGCTTCCAGCACTCGGCGGGCAGTGCGGCTGTGCAGAGCGTGCTACCGCCCCTGGTGATCGACGCTGACGGACTGAACATCCTAGCTGCGCTGGAAGACTGGCCCGGGCGATTGCCTGCGGATTCGATTCTCACGCCTCATCCCGGCGAGATGGCGCGCCTGATGGGCTCTACGGTACTCCAGGTGCAGGAGGATCGGGTTTCCACGGCTGAGGCGTGCGCCGCTAGGTGGGGGCAGGTGGTGGTGTTGAAGGGCGCGCATACCGTCGTGTCCGGGCCGGATGGGAGGACCGTCATTGAGCCTTTCGCCAATCCGGGCCTGGCGACGGCTGGCAGTGGGGACGTGCTCGCCGGGGCGATAGTGGCCCTGCGCGCCCAGGGTCTCGGTCCATTCGAGGCGGCTGCGGCCGGGGCGTATCTGCATGGCTGTGCGGGGCAATTGGCACGTCAGAACATCGGCGCGCCGGGGATGGTGGCCGGGGACGTGTTGGCCTACTTGCCGGAAGCGTTCCGGCGGGTGACGTGACCAACGGGCGCGCCGCGCCATCCACAGCGGCGGCCGGGCACCGCTGATCGTCTCTATCGCTAGGGGGCAGCCGAACCGGTCGGCAGGGGCAGCACCTTGATACCCCACCCAACCCACACCCACACGCCGACCAGGGCTAACTC
>JASFVG010000312.1:0-5786 GCA_050049955.1 Anaerolineae bacterium
AGGCTTTGATATTGCAGGGAGCTGGGGGTTTGGCTACTACCCGCTTCCTCCCCGCATCGCCACCTGGTTCTGCAGGGTCGATGTATCGCACGCTCATCACTTCCTCATAAAGGCGCGGAAGCCCAACGGCGCTTTGTAGGGTACGCCCGGAGTCCGGAGGTCCCCCGGGGAGGCACTGAACCCGCCGTTCCAGAGAACCTCCGCTTGCCCTCCCGCACGTCTCTTGGGAGCGCGTACGCTGCCGTAGAGCGCGTACGCTGCCGTGAAGCGCGTCGCACTAGGACTCTGTGGTGGTGAGATCACGCGGGGCGGGCATGGATAGCGCCGGAGTAGGGCGCGGTGGGGTAGGACAGGGCCTCCGTTAGCTCGAGGAGGGCGCGTTCAGAGGATACTGCTACGGGCCCACTGTAATCAAATCCTTGAGCCCCCCGAACGTCTTCGGCCCGATGCCAGACACGTCTTGAATCTGGTCGACGGTCCGAAACGGGCCGTTGGCCTCGCGGTAGTCGACAATACGCCGCGCCATCACCTCGCCGATCCCAGGCAGCGTTTCCAGCTCCTCGGCTGAAGCTGTGTTGATGTCCACCAACAGGAGGACGCTCTCCCCGCTCCGCGACGCACCCCCCGAGACCGCCGGAGGCGCATCCACTTCCCCCACGCGTGGAACGCGTATGTGTTGTTGGTCCTGCAGCTCCTGGGCCAGGTTGATGCCGTCCAAATCGGCATCGGCCGATGCGCCCCCCGCCGCTTCCACCGCATCCTGGATGATACTGCCGCGAGCCATCTGGTAGACCGCGGGATTGCACACCGCGCCGCTGACGTAGACCCGCAGCGGCGCTAGGGTGGGTGAGGGGGCCGCTGTTGCCGTCGGGGCAGGAGTGGAAATGACGATCGGCGCGGGTGCCCTGAGGGATCGGAGCGACACGTAGACCGTCGCCCCCCCGACAGCTATGCCCAGTGCCGTGGAGAGGAGGACGGTAAGGCCCCGGCCGGTCGCGGTCTTCTGCTCCATCACCCCTACCCTGCTCTGACAGAGTCAGGCTTCAGTCAAAGCGGCCTCTGGAGCACCTCCAGCAGCAGCCGCACGCAGTTCTCGACGTCCCTCTTGTCAACCATCTCCGACGGGGTATGGATATAGCGGCAGGGCACGGACAAACAACCTGCGGGGACACCCGCCCGAACGAGCTGGATCGCCGCCGCATCTGTTGAGCCGTACATTAACACCTCCAGCTGGTACGGTATGCCAGCCTCCTTCGCGGAGTCCTCGAGCAACTGCCGGACCTTCGGATGGGAGATCATACGGCGATCACGCACTTTGATTGCAGGCCCTTCGCCGAGCTTCACCGCCATCGGCATCGATTCTGGCGCGTCACCGGTACCGGTCACGTCCACGGCGATGGCCATGTCGGGGTCGATCCCGTAGGCTGACGTCTGCGCCCCGCGCAAGCCGACCTCCTCCTGCACCGCGAAGACCACGTATAGATCGTTCGGTGTTTCCTTGAGCCGGCGCAGCACTTCGACTAGGACGGCACAGCCAATACGATCATCCATCGCCTTCGATACGAGACGGTTCCCCATGGCCGTGAAGGTGCGTACGAAGCAGGCAGAATCGCCCACTCGAACCGGGCAATCGTCACGGCTGGTTGCCCCCACGTCGATGAAGAGCTGCTCGATTTGCGGCGTCTTCTCCCGATCATCGCGCTTCTGTTCGAGGCCAATGACGCCGATCCTTCCGTCCTCGAACTTCGCGCGCGAACCGATGCAGGTGAGCGGGCTGACGCCGCCGATGGGGGTGAAGCGGGCGAATCCCTTCTTATCGATGTAGGTCACCATCACGCCGATCTCGTCCATATGAGCGTCGAGGAGGACACGGCTGCGCCTACCGCCCATCTCCGAGCCCTCCGAGGCATCAGCACCATCACCCTGCTTGTGCGCGATCAGGCTCCCCATCGCATCGACGCGGATCTCGTCGACGAAGGGCTCGACCTCAGCCCGAATGACGTCCTTGACCTGCTCCTCGGCCCCGGACGGGCCGTAGCTCTCCACCAACCTTCGAATCAAGTCTTGCATCGATGTCTCCTCAGTCGACGGTCTCCGCCGTCAGGCGCGAGAGGGCCTCGCGCATCAGGCGGACCGTGTTGTCGAAGTCCTCCAGGCTCAATAGCGATGCTGGGCTGTGGATGTACCGGCACGGTACCGCCACCGCAGCCGACGGGACACCTTCGCGGGCCAAGTGGATGACCCCGGCGTCGGTCCCGCCAACGCTCGATTGTTTGATTTGGTATGGAATGCCAAGGGCGTTCGCCGTACCGGTTAGAAGCCGCACCAGGCGCCGGTCGGCGATGAACGAGCGGTCCATAGCCGTGATCGCCGGCCCCATGCCCAGCTCCGAGTTCGGGCTGGTGTCCTTCTCCTTCGGGAGGTCGTTCGCGACCGTTACCTCCAGCGCAAAGGCGCATTGCGGATCGATGGAGTAGGCTGCCACCTTCGCGCCGCGCAACCCCACCTCCTCCTGCACCGTGAAGGCAGCGTGGAGGTCAAAGCCAAACCTGGCGCCTTGAAGAAGCTCCAGGAGAACTGCGCAACCGACCCGATCGTCGAATGCCTTCCCGGTGACGGTGGGCCCCAGTTCACGGTACTCGGTGGCAAAGGTGGCGTAGGTGCCCGGCGGGGCTAGTTTCATCGCCTCGTCCTTGTCCTTTGCCCCCACGTCTATTGCTAGCTCCTCCATCTTGGGCGCCTTATCCATCTCGCCGGACTCCAGCAGATGGATCGGCTTGATGCCGATCACGCCCGGGATTCGATCCGGACCGACAGTGAGCAGCGCGCCCGGCAGGATTCGGGGCACCACACCCCCGACCGAATCCACCTTCAGGAGGCCGTTGTCGTCGTGGTCAATCACCATCAGGCCCACCTCATCCATGTGAGCCGCCACCATCACTCTCATCCCATCCGAACCCGTACCGCGCCTAAGCGTCAGCACGTTGCCCATAGCGTCGATTCTGACCTCGTCGACGTGGTCCCGCACGGCATCGAGCACCACGGCGCGTACATCGTCCTCGTTTCCCGAGACACCAAATGCCTCTGAAAGCTCTCTCAGCTCCATCATCATCGTCGATTACTCGCTCTCTACCGCGGGGTCCCAGGACAACTTCTCCAGGAAATCCGCCTCCAGGTCTGAGATGAAGGCCGCCAGCAGCCTGCCGGCCCGCTCTACATCCTGGGCCGCTAGCGTCTCCACCGGCTGGTGCATGTAGCGAACCGGTATGGAGACCAGCGCCGTTGGGACTCCCTCACGGGTGACTTGAATGGCCCAGGCGTCAGTGCCACTCCGGCCCGGGATGGGATCCAGGTGAAAGGGGATCTCCTGGGCCTTGGCCAGCTCTTGCAGGCTCGTCACCAGCTTCGGGTGGAAGTTGGGGCCGATGCCTATCGTCGGGCCTCCGCCCATAGGGAAAGTCCCCCGCTTGGGAACGCACGGCTGGGTGGCGAACGTGACGTCGAGGGCGATGGCCATGTCGGGGGCGACGCCGTAGGCGGAGACAAGCGCACCCTTCAGTCCTGTCTCCTCCTGGACGGTCGCCACGGCGAAAACGTCCCACGCGTGCTCAACGCGGCTCAGCCCTTCCAGCGCCAACGTGGCGGCCGCCACGCACGCCCGGTCGTCCATCGCCTTGCCCGCCACCCGGCGATTCTTCAGCTCCGACATCTGTCGGCGCATTGAGATCAAGTCCCCGACGGATACGAGGTTCCTGACCTCCTCCTCGGGAAGTCCGACGTCGACGAACATCTCGTCCCACGAAACCGTCTTCGTGCGTGCCTCTTTGGGCAGGATGTGCGGCGGACGCGTCGCAACTAGCCCGGGCAGGTCGCGACGGCCATGAACGACAACCTCAAGCCCGACCACGATGCGACGGTCCGTCCCGCCTATTTGGGCGACACGCAGGAAGCCCTTGTCGATATCGCTCACCATCAGTCCGATCTCGTCCATGTGGGCCGCCAACATCAGTCTCGGCCGCGGCTCCGGCCCCGTGCCCTTCTTCAGAGCGATCAGGCTTCCCAGCCGGCCTTCGTGAAGCTCGTCCGCGAGAGGCTCCCACATCTCGCGCACCACCTCGCGCACCGGGCCCTCAAAACCCGAAACACCTTCGGCATCCGAAAGCCGCTTCAAAAGAGGAATTGCTTCCACGTCCAATCTCCTTCGCAGGTCATTAGGGAGGCGACGGCGTGTAGGACGCCGCCGAGGTTGCAGCTGCTGTCTCGGCCGTCCCCAGCGTGGCAGTAGGTGACTTTGTAGCTGTCCCCGTCGCGGTGGGGGCGACCGATGGTGTAGTCTGCGGCGTGGGCGAGTCCGTGGGCGCCTCTGTCGGTGTCACGCCTGGCGTCGCCGTGCTGGTTGGCATCGGCGTGTCTGTGGGCACCTCAGTGGGCGGAGCGGTCTGAGTAGGCGTGTCGGTGGGCGGCTCGGTCGGCAGAGGCGTGTCCGTTGGAGGTGACGTGGGCGTGTTCGATGACGTGGGCGTGGCGGAGGGCAGGGGTGATGGGGTGACCGACGGCACCGGGGTCGCTGTCGCCGTTGGGGGCGACGTCGCGGTCGGCACGACCGGAACAGTCGGTGTCCGCGTCGGCGGGTACCATTGGGTAGGTGTCGGCGGGAGCGTTCTGGTCGGGCCAGCCGTCGTCGTGGTAGGCGTCGCTGAGGGAAACTCGGTGGCAACCGGGGGCGGCGTAGCCGTCGGGGCCCTGCCGGCTGGCCTCAGCGCCAGCATCGAGATCCCGATGCAGTAGCAGGGCAGCGTCAGTAGGATAACGCTGGCCAGAACCCAGTGGATTGGCCGCCAGCCGCTAGTGTCAGCCATCGAGTCGAGCATTGCATCTCCCAGAGATCCCGCGTCTGGCGTCAGATGACTGTAGGTCACCCACAAGCGGTGGACACCAACCGAAGGTGCTCTCCACCGACGGTCCTAACCACCAAAGGTGGACATCCACCGAAGGTGGACGTCCACACTGGATGACTTGAGAGGCCGGCGTATGATATCATCGGCACCGTCATTTGTCAACGCCTTCCTACCCCTGCGGCAGCAGCGGGCGCTGCAACTTGCACATGGAGAGGTGCTGGTTATACTTTCAGCCAACCGAGTCTACAATGGGCCGATTTCCACCTATTGCCGACCGGCAATCTGGACTGGGGTGGACCGTAGCTGAAGGGAGAGGTGAGGGCGTTGTCGAAGCTGATTCGCGGAGTCACTACAGGGCTTCTGGTCTTGCTGGCGGCCTCCATGGCCGTGTTGGCGGTGGCGCTCGCCTACCCCGTTGTCTACACCCATCGCATCTACCCAGGCGTGACGTGCAGCGTCACTACCGGTGTACCGGCGCCCCCGGCCGCCCAGGCCGCGTTGGGTGGGCTTACGGTGAGGGAGGCTGCGTCGCTGCTGCGCAATAGCCTCCCCGATCCGGCGGGTCAATGCATCCAGCTGTACGCAGCCAACCACTCCTCGCAGCTCTGTTGGGCTGATGTGGGGAGAGGACACGACTACCTGGGCACAGCGACCACGGCCTTCCGGGCCGGTCGCGATGGGCCGTGGCTGGAGCAGGTGCTATCGCCATGGCGTATCAGGCGTAGCGGGGTGGTGGTTGAAGCCGAGGTTCTGCCGGCTGACCCTAGCCTGGTGCAGCACCAACTGGAGGAACTGGCAGCGATCGTCCATACGCCCGCGACCGACGCCCAACTGAACATCACCGCCGGAGGTGTGACGGCCGTCCCCGGACAGCCCGGCGAGGCGCTC
>JASFVG010000313.1:0-5785 GCA_050049955.1 Anaerolineae bacterium
CAGACCCAGTCCAACGGTGATAGAGACGAGGGCCAAAGCAGAGAGGCGAAATCCGGCGCGAGCAGGGGATCGCTCCATCGCTTCCAGCGGGTGACTGGCCTCCCGCGCCGCGCGGAAGAGCAGGTAGGCAGTGAGCAGGAGGCCTCCGTAGACCGCTGTCTGGGCGTGACCGGCCAGGAGTCCAAGGCCAACGGCGAGACCGAGCCACAACGCATCCGGCAAGCCCGCGAGACCCTGCGCCCGCCCGTGGAACACAGCGCGGATCAAGACCTCCGCACGCCATAGCCAGACGGGGATCCAAGCGAAGGTCAGAACGACACTGGGGAACAGCGCCGCGCGAGCGACCAGGAAGCCACTGCCCTCCAGCGCCAGGGCACCCACAAGTGCGGAGAACCCGTCAAGCCCCATGGCCCTTCCCAGGCGAACCATGCCCCATCCCGCCAGCGCCAAGTGCAGGGCCACTGTCCAGCCCAGGGCTACCTCCGCCCGCAAGACCAGGTATAGCGCATTCAGCGGATAAAAGGCCGCTGTCTGGTAGTTGGCGGCCAGCGGTGCCCCGCAGCCCACCAAGGGGTTCCAGAGCGGCAGGTGTCCGGACCGCCACATATCCGCTGCCATCTGCTGCCAGGGAACGAACTGCAGGAGGGGGGTGCCCCAGAAGAACGACTCGCCGGCGAAGAGGGCGCGCCACAGCAGCAGCAGTGGGAAGATGACGACTGGTAAGACAACGATTGGTAAGGTAACGAGTGGCAGATGGCGACCGACCCGTCCCCAACCTTCCAGGCCGAAGACGAGTCGACTGCGGCTAGCCGGATTGCGTCCGTCCGGAATCGCGTCGGGCGCCTTCATGGCTCCACCTCGAAGACCGTATGCCCCCCGCTGTCGTAGGCCTCTCGCAAGTAGGGAGCGGTAGCGGGATCGAAGCCGCCCAGCCGTCTTTCAGCGGGTCCCCAGAGGACATAG
The DNA here is from genome assembly GCA_050049955.1 of Anaerolineae bacterium. Lineage (GTDB taxonomy): Bacteria > Chloroflexota > Anaerolineae > B4-G1 > B4-G1 > SKLM01. The sequence goes on from JASFVG010000313.1 coordinate 964, forward strand.
TCCACGCCGTACTGCTCTAGGAATCGTCGTCGCCACGCGTCTTCCGACGCCTCGCCGAAGAAGCGTTCGACCAGTTCCTTCTTCTGATCGGCGTCCTTTGCTTCCAGGTCGTGTCCGACGAGTACCCGTGCGTTAACCCTTGCCGGAAGGTATGACCCGCTTTCGTACGCGGTCAAGACGACGTCTCCAACCTCTGAGCGAGCGGACAACCACTCGAGGGCAGCCACCTCGGAGGACTCGCGGAAGGAGGGCGCGGGGCGGCCCGTCATCCACGCCGCGCTGGACCCCAGCAGAAAGAGGCTGGTAGGGATCATGGGGACCAGGAGCGCACGCACCAGCCACCGCCGACCCGCTTTCCGGAGTTGCTCGGCCCCTAGACCAGCCAGTAGACTCAGGGGTACCTGGACCCCGGTCGACAGGCGCAGCTGTATGTTCAGAGGGAGACAGACCAGCAGCGGGACCACTGCCACCCAGGCCAGGGCAAGCCATGCCCGGTCCTTACCGCGCCAGGCGCCCTTCACGGCAAAGAGCGCCAGTGCCAGCGGCAATCCATACGCAGCCAGGTAGTGCAGCGGGTGTGGGGACAAGATCCGGTTCTGCGCTGCCCAAGCTCCGTACACTGGATCGCTGGTGAACACCCATGCGCTGTAGACGACCACGGGCGCCGAGATCAGCCCCGCCAGACCAGCGAATCCCGCCTCCCGCCACTGGAAGGCCGTGCCGGATTCCTGGCGCAGACACAGCACGATCCAGGCCGAACCTGCCACGGCCCATGCCACGGGTACGTAGAAAGGCGCAATCATGCCCATCAATAGCCAGAGCAGCCCGCTCAGCGCTGCCCACTTTGCGGAGGCTGCAAGCGAATCCCTAGCCAGGCGCTTGGGAGTAGGAAGGGCCGGATCAGGGTTGCGATGGCCGTGGGCCACGCCACCACGCCAGGCCCGCATGAGGCAGAGAAGCCCAAGCATAAGCAGGGATTGGGAAGCAGCCACGTGTGGGAAGCCCAGGACGGCAATGAAGGCGAACCCCTCGGAGAAGTACAGGTCCAGCGGCGTGCTGCCCAACCAGCGGATCTGTCCCAGCGCCGCCAGCAGCCACCCCAATCCACCTCCCACGGCGACCATCGCCCAGGCCAGCCGCCGTGTTACCGCGCTCTTCGTTAACGCTGAAAGAAAGCGGTATACGGTCAGCAGTAGGCTCAGTCCAAATGCCACACGCGCGATGTGATAGGCGGTCACGAGCCGGTCGGTCAGGTCGGCCCCAGGTAAGAGCATCGCCAGCTTCCCCAGGGACAGGTATAGGGAGTACAGGACGGTACCGGCGTGTTCCTCTGGGGTGTGGGAGATGTGGAACAACCAGGCCCCCTCTGCACCCTGTCTCATCTTGGCCAGGTACGAGTAGCAATCCTCGGCCAGGAGAATGCAGCCACTGAAGACCCGGTCGGGCGTCTGGTGCAGGCCCGCAACAAGGTACGGGACACTCGTGACTGCCACCACCAACAAGCCCACCACGAACACCCAGCGCCACTCTGCCGGCGTCACGACGGCGCGCTCGGTCACTCCACAACCTCGAAGACTGCATAGCCCACTCGGTCGTAGACGAGCTTCAAGTATCCGATTTCCACCGGGTCAAATGCCCCCAGTTCTCGCTCCTCTGGTCCCCAGAAGACGTAGTCGACGCCATACTCTCCAAGCAGCCGCTGTCGCCACGCATCGTCGGCTGACCCGCCAAAGAAGCGCGCCACCAGCGCCTTCTTCTGCTGAGCCCTGACACTCTCCGGGCCATGGCCCACGAAGACCCGAGCCCCAACCCGCGCCGGGAGGTAATTGCCCGTCCTGTAGGATGCCAGCACGACGTCCGATGGCTCCACCTGGCTGCTGAGCCAATCCAGCGCTGCGACTTGCGCAGAGTCTCGGAACACGGGACTAGGCCGTCCCCGCAGGGCCATGCTGTTTCCGGCTACGAGCAGGACGTTCGTTGGCAACAGCCCGCCCAGCACGACGCCCACGGCCAGTGTCGACATCAGGCTTGACCCTCTGGATTGAGCGCCCGAGATCCTCCTTAGTCCTACTGCTGCCGCGAGACTTAGGGGCACCTGCACGCCCTCGACCAGCCTGCGCTGCAGGTTGAATGGCAAGTAGACGAGGAAGGGAACCATGGCGACCCAGGCCAGCGCCAGCCACGCATACTCCGCGCTGCGCCACACGTGTCGCGCAGCGACGACCGTGAGGGCCAATAGTATCCCATAGGCCGCCAGGTAGTGCAACGGATGCGGAGAGAGGATCTGATTCTGTGCCCCCCACGTCCTGTAGACGGGGTGGCTCGTGAACAGCCACGCGTTGTAGATCACAATGGGAGCGGAGACGAGCACCGCTGCCCCCGTGGTCAGGGTCTTCGCCCAGAATCGGCGCCGATCACGTAGGGCGAACCCGACGCACGCGGCGCCCGAGACCGCCCAGGCCACGGCAACATAGAATGGCACGATCAGGCCCATCAGGAGCCACAGGAAGCCGGCAAGCACACCCCCCTGGATGGCAGAGGGCCACGAAACGCGACGCCTGATGCGCGAACGGTGGAGGACGTGTCCAGTGTCAATCAGCCGCCAGGCGCTGAGTAGGCACAGCATGCCGAGCAGCAGCAGCGTTCGCCCCAGCGCAATGTGGGGAAAGGCATACAGGACGAGGAACGTGAAGCCCTCCGGAAGTATCAAGTCGAGGGGCATGCTGCCCAGCCAATCCGACCGCCCAAGCGCGATCAACAGCCACCCCAGGCCACCCCCGAAGGTAACCATCAGCCATGCCAGACGGCGGATCGCCACGCGCTCGGTCAGCGCCGCAAGGAAACGATAGACGGCTAGCAGAAGCCCCAGCCCAAAGACCCACCTCGCGGCATGGTAGACCAGCACCATGTGCAATGTCAGGTCCTGCCTGGGCAGGAGACCGGCGACCTTGCCCAGGAGCAGATAGAAAGAGTAGACCAACGCCCTCGGATGCGGTTCGGGTGTATAGGGGATGTGAAACAGCCACGCCCCCTCGGCACCCAGTCGCATCTTGGCGAGATAGGAGTAGCAGTCCTCGACGGCGTAGACGAAGCCGCCGAACACGCGCTCTTCAGTCGTCATCGCCGCACCCAGGACATAGGGAATGGAAGTGACTGTAAGGGCCATGAGGGCACCGACCAGCACGAAGCGGTATTCCCGGTGCCTGCCCGTGCCGGAACGGGCAGTAGGATCAGCCATCGACCCCACCACTCCGACCGCGGATGAGAGTCCATAGCGCCAAGCCAATCAGCGTGGCACTCGAGACCGCCCAACCGGCGTAGACCGGCCAGGGCTTGTAGCGGAACAGCTCAGACCCATCCGCCAAGGCCACGCTCATGGGAGCGTCCGTGGTAGTCAAGGGGCGTGCCTCCTGGTTCCGGTAGATGTAGGCATCACCGAAACGCCCCTCCAACTGCCAGCTGAGCCCAGCTGACTGCCCCGAGCAGGCCAGGGGGAAAGCGGCGACAGTATACCGCACCCCGAGGCGACCCAGCAAGTACGGATCGGGACAAATGTCCCTCAGGGCCGTCTGCACGTCACTCCCCTCCGGCAGAGGTGGCAGCGTGACACTGTATCCCTGTCGCGGCCTCAGACTGGCCGCTTGCGTGAGGAAGTCGGCATAGGCGCGCAGCTGCAGGGGATCAACGCCGCCGGCCAGTTGCAGCCCGTGCTCTTCCGCCACGTGCTGCGGGATACTGAAACTGGGCGAGTAGATTCTGACGCGAGCAGACCGTGCCGCCATCCAGTCCGCCGCCTCTTGTCCAGCGCTGAACACGGCTTCCGGCGGTCTACCTTCGATCAGCGTGAGATCGGCCACCACCAGGTCTGCGGCCACCAGCAGAACAGCGCCAACGCCCAGGAACTCCGTCCCCAGTCTCGGATGGCGCGTGAAGCAGAGACCGATCGCCAGCGGTGCCACCACGCCCAGCATCGCCAGATTGAGCGGCAGTTCACCGTACAAGAGCCAGTAGCCAAGCGCGAACGTGGGAGGAAGGGCACTCGCTCCGAATAGCAGGGCCCGCCGCCAGCGCCCGGCCCGGGCGCTGCCCTCAGCTCTCAGTCTTATCGCTGCCTCCACCCCGAAGCCGGCCAGCACCGCTGTCGCGAAGGTCACCAGGACCCAGGCCCGTGGAGGCACCCGCAGCAATCCCAGCCCTGGCACAATGCGCCACAGTATCTGGAACAACCCACCGTTCTGGCCGAGGCTGAACCATGCGCCGAAGATGGCCAAGCCTACCAGCCACCCCAGTATCCAGCGGCGCGCCGGAGCTTGGCCGACCCCGGCCCGCCGCTCTGGCTTCCGGCAGAACGACCATAAGCCGGCAGAGGCAAACACCAGGCCCGCCACGCCGGTGTAGGTCATCCACTCGTGGAATCCGCCGTGGTCGGCGAGAACTGCACCGCTTAGGTAACGCCACGGGAGCGACCAGACTCCCGCGTCGGAGAGCGTCAGCGACCATCGTGTCGTATCGGGCAGCAGCACGAGCGCTGGCAGCCATTGACACGCGGCCAGCCCCAGGAAGACGGCCAAGGCGCCGAGCACGACTCGCACAGCCCGGATCCGGTGCACCGCACCGGCCGCCGCCCTCTGCCCACTCCCGCGCAGCCACGCCGGCAAGCGGCCCAACACGAGCGCCAGGACCGCCATCAGGGTGTAGGCCGACATTCGTACATCCGCACAGAGTTGGATCGCCAGCCCCGCTCCCGCTGCCACTGCCCACCTGCCAGCCTGGCGTGTCGCCGGCTGACTGGCCTTCAGCACGCACAGCACGACCAGCGGGA
>JASFVG010000314.1:0-5769 GCA_050049955.1 Anaerolineae bacterium
CGAAGCTCGGCATCGTATTGCGGGCGACGGTCAACCCAACCAGGTTGGCCATAGAGCCCCCACTGACCAGCAGACCGCTGGATTCGAGAGGATAACCCAGCATCTCCTTGCACCAGTCTAGCACCTGCGCCTCGACGTAACTCGCCCCGTGATCGCCCCCTCCCAGATTCGAGTTCATGCCAGCGGCCAGCATCTCAGCCAGCATTCCCGTAGCTGTGCCGGTTCCGACGACCCATCCCCAGAAACGCGGGTGGATGTTACCCATGGGATGGGGAAGGATGTAGTCGAGGAACTCACCGTAAACGTCCTCTGGCTCCTGAGGCTCGAGTGGGAGGGGCTTGGAGAGGTTCTGCTTGACTTCCTCAGGAATGGGTCGCCAGACAGGGCGGTCCCGTACCGATTCGAGGTACGTCATCATGTCTTCAATCATGCGGTGCCCCAACGCACGCACCGCTCCCCAGTCCTTTGGATCCAGTGTTTCCTCGTTGCCCGGTCGGATGTCGTGTGCAGGTTGTCGGTCGTCCATCATTCACCTCCTGCGGCCATGGAAGCCACCACCGTGGCCGGGGATAGAGGCGGTTCGCGACAGGAACGGCGACGTCACGGTCTCATTGGTACCCGCCGTTCTGTGGGCCGTCGGCGGTGCCTCCTGCCCCGGGCCTAGGCGCGAATTGGGAGCGTCGATTGTGCGCGCCTTGGTAGCGGCGATGTCCGAAGCGAAGGGGTGGCTGCCGCGATGGCTGTCCTCAACGCCGGGACGCATCCCGGTGCTGGTCGACAGTATACTGCGAGTCAGGCCGAGTTGTCAAGGACAGGCACGCGGCGGACAACCGACGGTGGACGAAAGACGAGAGATGTTCGCAACGGCAGGAGCACGCGTTCCACGGGGCCGACGTCAGACGCCTGTTGCCGCCGAGGTGCCGGCCCAAGGCGATCCCTTGTCAGCCTCTTGGAGCCCACGATGGTATCGTCAAGCTGCTACGCCGATGCCCCGGGACTTGGGACCGACAGGATGCCGGACTGTTTGGGGGTAGTCGACGTATGCCCTTGTGGGACGCCCTATCGGCTCCGTTCCCGCAACCGCCAGAAGTCGACCTTGTCTCCACTGCAGCCCGTGCTCCAGCAGAAGTGAACCACCGTAGAGCGGTCTGCTTGACAGCGGTCACAGAAGGCCAATGGCGGCGTCCCGATTGCGGCCGTCATTGACTCGTGACTGACCAACCGGCTCGCGGAGCGCCGTGAAGACAGCCGACGCAGACGTTCGGCGCATGGTCCTCGCCTTGGTCAGCATCGAACCGAGCGACTGCGGCCGCGAGCCACGATGCACCTCCACGCGGAGCGAACGTGAGACAGCTAGTCAGGCCGCCGCGTCGGGTGGCCTGCGTGCCCAGACCCGTCAGTACACCGCCCACAGCCTGAGCGTCCCGTCACTGTCGCCCGAGACCAAGAGGCAACCATCTGGGCTGAAGGCAACACCACCGAGGCCGAGGAAGCGACCCTCAGGGATGTCCAGCGCATGCAGCTCCGCCCCTGTCTCCACGTCCCAGAGGCGGACGGTACCGTCGGTGCTGTTCGACGCCAACACGTCACCGCCCAGGCTGAAGGCCACGTTCACGATGCGACCTGTATGGCCGTCCAGAATCGCCAGTTCAGCCCCAGTCTTGGCGTCCCACAATCGCACCGTGAACTTCTCCACGACGAAACCACTGCAGGAAGCCACCAGATCGCCCTTTGGACTGAAGACCGCATCCCGCACCTCAGCGTCATGACCTTCCAGAACCGCGATCGCGCCGCCGTCCTCGACGTCCCACAGTCTGGCGGTCTTGTCGGTGCTGGCGCTGACCAGCAGCGCGCCGTCGGGGCTGAAGTCCACAGCAAAGATGTCGTTGCTGTGCCCTGCCATAGCGATCTTCTCTTCGCCGCTTTCCACGTCCCAAAGAATCACTGTCTCGTGCACGCCGCCCACAGCCACCGTCGCGCCATCCGGGCTGAAGTCGACGTCGTTTACGCCACGTGCCTGTTCTACCAGAACGCCGATTTGTTCGAGCGTATCCCCGTCGTAGAGGACGACGCGACCATCGGTTCCGGCTGACGCAAGCGTGGCCCCGTCGGGGCTGAATGCCAGGCCGGTGGCTTGCGGCAGGTGCTTGGCGACGGTCACTTCGGCACCGCTGCCGACGTCCCACAACCGGACTGTGCCGTCGAAGCCGGAGGAGGCCAGCGTGCTGCCATCGGGACTGAAGATCACCTCAACGGTCCCTTGCGTATGCCCCCTCAGCACGTCCAACAGCACAACCTGGTCTGCGTTCTCCGCCGAGATGACAGGCAGGTCGGAAAGGTTTACAGTGGGGCGCGAGAAAGACGATGGCGTCTGGGGGCTGGGTGGGAGTGTGGGCGGAACCGTGGGTGTCGGAGGCGGTGCCGCGCTGCCGCAGGCGGCTGCCAGGACACACACGAGGAAGGAGAGCGTGGCGAATCTGGGACTGCTACTCATCTTCACCCCCTATGTTCGATGCACTCCGGCCTGTCGCAGTCAGGCCCTATGCGCTGCTCCCCCCGTCCCTCCTGCGTACGTCCCGCCGGGACTTTGGCGGAACGCTAGCGTGCAGCGATGTCTGTGCTCAATGGTGGGGGTATGCTGTCGCTAGCTGGCAGTATACGGGGCGGATAATCAATGTCAAGGGACGGGGGCGGACGATGGAGGCCCGCGAGACTGGGACTCCAAGCACGATCCCGCCGATGTCGTGAGCGGCCTGCGGGCAGGTTGGCTGGCTGGCGCATCCCCCTAGTCTCTCTTGAAGTCCACAAAGGTGCCGTCTAGCAGCTTCCATCGCGCCTCGTCGTTGGTGGCCGGGGGGAGGCAGGTCTGTTGGGGGTAGTAGCCGCTGGCTCTCCTAGCCCCCCTTGCCTACCACAGCGGCACAACCGCTCTCAGAGCGACTCTCTGCAGCGGCTAGCCTTGCTCCCGGCTGCCGTCAACAGCCCCTGCCCGCAGCACGCCTCCAAACATCCCGTCAAAGGCTGCGATGACGTCAACTCTGAACCTCTCGATGTCATCATGATCGTTGAGCACTCTTCTGATTGTTGCTCCTCGCTTCTCCAATCGACTCTGGTGATCAGGGTCTAGATCACCACCGTCAGCGGCATATCTGGCAAAAACCTCAGCTGGCACGCTATCTCGCCGCTTCTCGTTTCTCTCTGATCTCCTTTTATAGCAGGCCTCAACAACGATCCACTTGACTCGTCTGGCTTCAACGCCTTCTGCCTCCAGTGTTGTGAAGAGATCAGAAATCGTATGACCAGATGGCCTCCTGCCAAAACCAGCTTCAATCACGATAGGCCTTCGATCTGCAGACCTCTCGACTATTTGATGCCCCAGCTCAACTCTTGCGTCATTGAGCCATAGATGCTGTACACTGTCGTGAACATCGAACCGCAGAGTGTTCAGGTCTACGGTCTTCAGATCTTCTCCGGGGCGTAGCCAGACAGCAACTTTGTCGCATACCAGCCGCTGTCGCCCATCATCCTCAATAGTGGACTTGACTTGCAAGCCTTCCAGGTCGAGAACGTGATTGACGGCTCGACTAGCGAAAAGCTCTCTATCTGTCAAGAATGTGACACCGTCCTCGCCACCCAGGTATCTAACCAGAGTCCTGGCAGCTGTACTCTTCCCTGAACCCCACTGTCCCAACACACCAACTATGATCTCCTCTTTGGGTTCCATCGATATCTTGCCTCCTGCAGGTCCGGCCGTTTGGATACCTGTGTCGTTCGAACGGGCTCCCTTCTCCACGTCGCGGCGCAGCAGCTCGTCAGCACCGCCAGTCATCCGACAGCCCTGGGCACATATGCTCCCACGGGATGGCAGTGGCGTAGTCCGCGCGATCGGCTCGCGTGGCAGTCATCAGCCCGCTCCTCCTCCAGTTGCCCAGCGTGCGCCCGTGACCCCTCAGCGATCCGCAGCCGGGCAGCGCGGGCCCGCTCGGCATCGTCCTCGTGGGCGATGGGGTCACCGAAGAAGGCCTTGATGGCGTCGGCCTCCTACCGAGCAACGGTGTCCTCGTGACAACGCCCCGGCGAGTTCGAGCTAGGATGATCCTGGCAGCGCTCGCTCAACGCGATCACGCAGGTGTGCAAGCCGCTCCACCGGCTCGTTGCTGAAGACCAAGCGCACAAACTGATCGCTGTTCTTCTCTCCCCAGTCCCGCATCGGAGTCGCAGCGACCTTCCCGCGCTTGAGCAGGAGATCCGATGCCTCGAATGACCGGTATCCCGTGGCTCCAACGTCCAACAGTTGTGACCATCCTCCAGCGGCCGGTATCATTGGCAAGTGTCGCAGCTGGTCGTTCACCACATCGCGCCGCCGCTGCCACTCGGCGACACAGGCCGCGAAGTCTTCGTGGGGCGCCTGGAGTGCGGCGACGGCTCCGGCTTGAGCGATTCCTCCAGGTGTTACCACGTTGTAGATGTGAACGCGAGCCATATCGTCCATGATCGCCGCCGGCCCCACAATCCAGCCGACGCGCCAGCCGATCATGCGATACTCCTTGGACACGGAGCCCACGGTTATCGTGCGTTCGGCCATTCCGGACAGCGACGCGGGATGTATGAAGGGACGTGAATCAAACAGGATGCGGCCCATTGCAGCATTGTAGATGAGCCACAAGGAATGCTGCTGGGATATCTCTGCGATGGCATTCCATTCCTGTTGATTCAACACAGCTCCTGAAGGCATAGATGGATTCATGATGAACAGGACGCGGGTCCGGCGGCTGACTGCAGCACGCAACGCATCGATGTCAAGACGCCACTCATCGCCGCTGGCCGCAAAGGGGACTAGCTTCGGAACAGCTCCGGCAAGGCTCACACGGTAGATCATGCCAGCATAGGTAGGATCAGTCAGAATCACTTCGTCGCCAGGGTCGGTGGTGGCCAGCAGGGCGTCGAACAGGCCCTCAGTGCCGCCGCAGGTTATCACAACATCCGCAGCACTGTAATCGTGTCCAGTCTGCTCGGTCACGTGCTGCGCGACAGCCTCGCGCATGGCAAGCTTGCCTGTGAAAGGCAGATAGCTGTTGTCCTCATCGCGCCCCACTGCTGCCCTAGTGGCAGCTATGGCTGCAGCAGGCGGGGCAAGATCCGTATCAAGGTTCTCTAGCCGCAAGACTTGCCTATCGTCTCCGGCCGCAGCGGCAACGCGATCGATCGAGAAGCCGGGAATGTTCCTCAGCCTTTGCACTGACATTTCACGCCTCCTTCGCCACAACTTCTCAGCCGTACCGTTCTCTGACCTAGCGTGTACCTCCGACTCTGGAACCTCTCATCGCGATGGGACACTTAGCCCCACGCCACACCTGCGGGCGGCTAGGTGGACTGGGTGCACAGACGCTCTGCTTCCGACTCCACGATCTCTTTGAGAATGGTATGGACAGGGGTGTAATCCAGGCCGAGCTCCCGCTCCGCTTTGCTCCCATCGAACTGACATCCGTGCCTGATCACTCGCATGTAGTCCAGAGGGGGCAGAGCTGGCCGCCTTTTCGTCAGGTCCGCCAGTAGCGTGACGATGCTGCCAATCAGTAATGAGACTGCGGGTGGAGCCGTGGGCGGAATGCGAACGCCTGAGAGATCGCTGATCAACTGTGCCATCTCCAGGTTTGACAAGTGTTGTTTCCCGATCAGATACCTCTCTCCAACGGTGTGCTCCTTCTCAAGCGCCAGCACGATGGCCTCGGCGACATCGCCTACGTAGACGTAGGTGTGGACGGCGTC
>JASFVG010000315.1:0-5747 GCA_050049955.1 Anaerolineae bacterium
TGCAGTGCCGTCGACATAGCGGCCATTGTCTGCCTCATAGTCGCGATATGGCAAACGATGTTGAGGAACGAGGCACAGCAAGCAGCGGGTGTGACGATGGCGGCCGATAGCAGAGAATCTGGCAAGGATCCGTGAGGACCGCCGAGTTTGACTATGCGCTCCCGCCCGAGTTAATCGCTCAGCAGCCGCTCGAGCCGCGGGATCGCTCACGCTTGTTGGTGGTCGATCGAAATCGAAAGACGCTCCTTCACCGCCACTTCTGCGACCTCCCCACGTTTCTTGAGCCGGGTGACCTCCTGATTCACAACCAGACGCGCGTGATCCGCGCGCGTTTGTTTGCCCGGAAACCAACGGGCGGGCAGGTGCAGATCCTGTTGCTGCGCCAGCGGGATCGCGCGACGTGGGAGACCCTGGTCGGGGGGAAGCGGGTGGGGCCGGGCATGACCCTCACGCTCCTCGACGGCCCGAATGGCACTCCCGTCGACGCCGAGGCTCGCGTGGTTGAGCGAGGTGAGCGAGCCATGCGGGTGCTCCGATTCGACCGGCCGGTGCTCCCTCTGGCGGACGAGATCGGCACGACGCCGCTTCCCCCATACATCCACAGGCCCCTCGAGGATGACGGGCGCTATCAGACCATCTACGCACGTGAGCCGGCGTCGGCGGCGGCTCCGACTGCAGGTCTCCATTTCACCCCTGACCTGCTTCTGCAGCTGCGAGGTATGGGGATTCGCTCCGAGTTCGTCACCCTACACATCGGGCTGGACACGTTCCAACCCGTGCGCGAGGCGCAGATCGAGGCACACCGGATGCACACCGAGCGATGCTCGCTGCGGCCGGAGGTGGCAAGGCGGGTCAATCAGACGAAGCTTGAGGGACACCGCGTAGTGGCAGTGGGGACCACGACTGTGCGCGTACTGGAAACGGCGGCTTTGCGGTCCACGGAGGATGACGATTGCGTGCAGTCCTGTCCTTGGCAGACCGTGGCGGCTTTCGAGGGGGAGACGGATCTCTTTATCTACCCGGGCCATCGGATCCGGGCCGTCGATGCACTCATCACCAACTTTCATCTGCCACGTTCGACGCTGCTCATGCTGGTCGCCGCCTTTGCCGGCAAGGAGCTGATCGATCGTGCATATGGAGAGGCCATCGATCATCGCTATCGCTTCTATAGCTTCGGCGACGCAATGCTGATACTATGACGTCCCGCTATGTGCTCAGAGCCTGAGCCTCGCCGGTCCCCCAGTTGCGTTGCCCCAGCAGAGATTCACCCCAACCGAAACTGCCCCTTGACATCTAAAACGTTTTAGTGTATAATTGCTACACTCCGAAAACGTTTTAGACTATAACCCCCTACTTCGCAGGAGCCCTACTCTATGCCGGTGACATTGCAGGATATCGCCGACAGACTGGGCGTATCGGTCGCTACCGTCTCCAGAGCGCTGGCTGGCTACTCGGACATCTCCGAGGAGACACGCGCCCGCGTCTCGCAGGCTGCCGAGGATATGGGGTATCGCCCCAATATCAGCGCCCGTCGACTCCAGAAGCAGCGCACCGAAACCATCGGCTTCGTCATTCCTACACACGGACCTCGGTTCTCGGATCCCTTCTTCAGCGAGCTCTTGGCCGGCATCGGCAACGAGGCAGCTGAGCAAGAGTACGATCTTCTAGTCTCCACGCGGGCCACTGGGGCAGAGGAACTGAAGACCTACCAACGGATGGTGATGGAACAGCGGATAGACGGCATGCTCGTCGTGCGCACGCGCAAAGAGGATGCACGTATCTCCTACCTGCTGAAGCAGGGATTTCCCTTCGTGGCTTTCGGGCGCTCAGACCTCGATGCGGACTTCCCCTACCTGGATGTCGACGGCAAACAGGGGCTGCGGCAGATCACGCAGCACCTTATCGACGGGGGGCATCGACGCATTGCGTACATCGGTGCGCCAAGCGGCCTTATGTTTGCCTCGCATCGACTGGCGGGCTACAAGGAAGCCCTGGCAGTCAACGGTATACCCTTCGACCCTGGCCTACAGATCGTAGGCGAGCTGACAGAACGTAGCGGCTATGCCGCCGCTTCTCGGTTCCTGTGCGACAATCCGCGACCCAGCGCAATTGTCGCCTGCAACGACCTCATGGCACTGGGCGCTATCAGTGCGGCGCGAGAGCTTGGGTTGACGGTGGGGCGTGACGTGGCCGTGACGGGCTTTGACGACGTGCCCTTGGCCGCGCACGCACATCCGCCGCTGACCACCATGCGGCAGCCGATCTACGAGATTGGACGCCGTATCTGCCGCATGCTCGTCCGTATGCTGAAGGGGGTAACTCTGCAACAGCGACAGGCGCTCCTACAGCCAGAGCTAGTCATCCGGGCTTCGAGTACCGGTCTCGACGGTATGCAAGGAGGTGGCAAGACAGCCAACACAACACACCGTATGTTCCCATCCGTATCCGCTAGTCCCGCATTTCTAGAAAGAAGGAGGAGTGAATGATGAGGAAGTATACACGACTGCTCGTACTTGGCGGCCTAGTCCTGGGCTTGCTGGCAGCCTGCGCACAGCCCACGCCGGAGGTTGTCGAGGTGACCCGGGTGGTGACCGAGAAGGAGGAGGTCGAGGTCACCAAGGTCGTCAAGGAGGAGGTAGAGGTTGAGGTCACCAAAGAGGTGGTCGTTGAGGTGCCCGCCGAGCCGACCGAGAAGACCGTAGTCGAGTTCTGGACGACGGACAACGAGGAGGACCGGGTAACCGTCTACGAAGCGATTGCGGCTGGGTTCATGGCCGAGAACCCAGAGATCGACGTGCGCATCGTGGCCATCGAGGAGGCAGGCGTTACGCAGCGCATGGCGACGGCGCTAGCCGCCAACCGTCCTCCAGACCTAGTTCGTATGGGCGTTGAGCGCGTCGCCGCCTTCGCCGCCGACGAGATCCTGGACGAGGATGCAGCGGCAGCCGTGATCGCAGCCGTCGGTGAGGATGACTTCCGTGACGGCCCCCTCGCCATGGTGACCAACCCGGCCACTGGCAACTACGCCGCAATCCCCTTCGATGGCTGGATCCAGGCCATCTGGTACCGTAACGACTCGTTCGACGAAGCGGGCCTCAACCCGCCGATCGCGTGGGCCGACATCGACGCCGCCTGCGACGCCCTGCCGGGCACGGGCAACCTGCTCTATGCCCTGACCCTGGCCACCGATCCAGGCCAGAACTACCCCCACCAGGTGTTTGAGCAGGTGGCGATGTCCAACGACGCCTGGCCCTTCGACGAGGACGGCAACGTCACCATGAACACGCCGGAGATGATCGAGGCGCTGGACTTCTACGCCGGCCTGCAGCGCTGCGCCCTGCCCGGGCCGCAGTTCTGGCGTGGCGCGCGGGAGGCGTACCAGCTCGACCAGTCCGGGATGCTGTTCTACAGCACCTATATCATGGACGACCTAGTGGACGGCTCAGGCCTGGAGGGCGGAGGGAACGTGGAGATCGCCATCGAGGATCTCCCGGGCAAGACCGGCTTTGCCTCGATGATGGAGGGTCCGAATGGCGCGGCTTCCTACGGGCAGTTGGTCACCCTGGCCATCCCCAAGGGCGCCGATCCGGCGGCCGTGGACGTCGCAGCCTGGTTCCTGACCGGTCAGAACTACATCGACGTCCTGGCCCTGGCTCCGTTTGGCAAGGTCCCGGTGCTTGAGAGCGCCGTGGACGGCTGGTCGGATCTGAGCCCCTACTTCGCCAACTACTCGGAGGAGACCCTGGCTCAGATCGCCGGTGGCTTCGACACCATGCAGCGCTGGCTCTTCCGCCCCGACTATGACACGACCGAGCGCGCCGTGGTGGGCGACATCGAGGGCCGCTTGCTGATCCCGCAGGTCATAAGCAACATCGCCCTGGAGGGCATCATGACGCCCGAGACCGGCGCAGCGTGGCTCCAGGAGCAGGTGGAGGCGTTGCTAGCCGAGCGCCAGGGATAGCTTCGCAATCGCAAGACGCAGTGGTGGGGGCGGGTCTTGGACCCGTCCCCACCTGTTGGTAAGGGCGACACATCCCCTGCTACTCCCGAATAGCCGGGGCGCCTAGCTCCCGCCAGAATCAGCTCACAGGTCGAAAGGAGAAGGCATTATGGCAGCTTCATCTCAAACAGCAAAGCCGCCGGGAGGCCGAGGTTGGACTTCGATAGAGGCTCAAGAGGCGCGCCTGGCCTGGATCTTGATCGCCCCCACGGCCTTGATCGTCTTTGGGGTGGTCCTCTTCCCCGCCATCTTCAGCATCTGGATCAGTTTCCACGACGTGGGGCTGAAGGAACTCGGCAACGTCTTTCAGGCCGAGCTCGTAGGCCTGGGCAAGTACCGCGCCGTCGTGAACGATTTCGCCTTCAAGTTCCAGAGTTTGCAGGTCTGGGGAGCGGCAGTCACCAGCGTCGTCTACTCGCTTCTCTCGACCATCCTGACCATCGCCGTCGGCCTGGTCGCAGCCCTGGTGCTCAACCGCCCCTTCCGCGCCCGCGGGTTGGCCCGCGCTGTCTTCCTGTTCCCGTACGTGGCACCCATCGTAAGCGTGGCGTTCGTTTGGCGTTGGATTCTGGACCCCCGGCCTTCGGGGGTGCTGAATGACATCCTGATGACCATTGGTCTCATAGATCTGCCCAAGGCCTACCTGGCTACACGTGGGTTGGCCCTGTTTCTGGTTATGGTCTTCACCGCTTGGCGCTACTTCCCCTTCGCCATGCTGATGCTTCTGGCCCGTCTGCAGGCCATTGACAGGACCCTGTACGAAGCCGCCGACGTGGACGGCGCCGGTGAACTGGCCAAGTTTTGGTACGTAACGATCCCTGAGCTGCGCTACGTGTTGGGAGCCGTCTTCCTGCTGCGCCTGATTTGGACATTCAACAAGTTCGACGACATCTGGCTTCTGACCGGCGGCGGCTTCGGGACCAACGTCCTGCCGGTGCTGACCTACCAGTTCAGTTTCAAGATGAACGATCTGAGCAAGGGATCGGCCAACGCCATGATCCTGCTTCTCATCCTGGTCGTTTTCCTGGTGCTCTACATCGGCTTCTTCATGCGCCGTGCCGAAGAGGAATAGAGGGAGGGGCCCATGACTACCAGAAACGATGACCGTTTGACCTTCTTCGAGCATCTTGCCCGACGGTTCACGCTGCGCCAGCTGATCTTTGCCATCACGTTGACCTTCTTCTTGGTCAGCATCCTGTTCCCTTTCTACTGGCTGGTCAGCTCCTCGTTCAAGAGCTACCTCGAGATCGGGGGGCGCGAGGCGGTCTACATCCCAGCCAGGTTGCGCCTGGATGCCTACCGGGAGCTGTTCGACCCCAACCATGAGAGCTATCAGGACTTTGGCCGGAGCATCATCAATACGGTCAAGATCTCGATCCCGACGGCCCTGATCGCCGTGATCCTGGCCACCTTTGGCGCTTACGCAGTGGCGCGCTTGCGCTTTCGAGGCAGGGACGCTATGCTCAACGGGGTTTTGCTGGTCTACCTCTTTCCCGGCATCTTGCTCATCATTCCCCTCTTCGCCATGCTGTCCCAGATTGGCGCAAGGCTGGGCTTTGAGGTGCGCGACAACCTGGTGGTACTGATGTTCACATACCTGGCGCAGACGCTGCCCGTGGCGCTCTACATGCTGGCTAACTACTTCCGCACCATTCCGCACGAGATCGAGCAGGCCGGCCTGATCGACGGTTGCACCCGTCTGAGTGTCATCTGGCGCATCACCATGCCCCTGGCGATACCGGCCCTC
>JASFVG010000316.1:0-5719 GCA_050049955.1 Anaerolineae bacterium
TTTGGCCGTTTGCACTGCGTCAATCGGACACACCGCAGCTTGCGCCGTATCCATTCGTCCAGTCGTTCAAGCGCCGTCTAGCACGCCGCGTATCGAAAGTAGGTGACCCAGCCACTCACAAACGCGTCTAGCTCTCGGATCATCCGGCCCAGGCTCATCCCACGGTTCCTACGCGTTATGGCTCGAACGCGCTGCTTCGCTCTTTCCAGGCTCCGCGGCGCTATGCCCAGCCTCCCTCCTCCTAGTAACCGGTAGCCCAGGAACTGACGCTTGTCTACGTAAGCCACCGCACTCTTGTCGGGATTCACCCTCAGGCGCAGCCGCTCCTCCAAGAATCGCACCACCGCGGCCATCACTCGTTCCCCTGCCCGTATCGTCCGCACGTAGATGTTGCAGTCGTCTGCGTACCGGCAGAATCGGTCCCCTCGGCTTTCCAGTTCCTTGTCCAGATCATCCAGTAGCAGGTTCGCCAACAAGGGCGATAGCGGTCCGACTTGCGGCGTCCCTTCGTATCTCCGGACTCTTACTCCATTGCGCATCACACCCCCTTCCAGATATCGACGTATGATCCGCAACAGCCTCTTGTCCTCTACGTGGCGTGCCACCCGTGCCATCAGCACGTCGTGGTTTACCCGATCATGGAACTTCGCTATGTCGAAGTCCTCTACCACTTCTCGACCCTCTTCCACGTACTCTGCCGCCTGCTTCAGCGCTTGATGCGCATTCCGCCCTCGTCGGAACCCGTAGCTGCTTTCTGAGAATGTCGGGTCGATTATCGGGTCCAGCACCTGGAGCATCGCATGTTGCACTAGCCGATCCACCACCGTCGGTATCCCTGGAAGGCTAGCCGAAAACCCCGTTGTCGTCGCCCTGTACCTGTCGGGCACTGAAACAGAGTCGATTGGCGAGCGATCCGCGTCCGCCACGATTCCCCCCAAGACTCCGAGCATGTCAATCGCTCCTTTCACGCTGCCCTCGGTCTACTACAACCCGCGCGAAAGGCATACTTATCGGCCAGGCTTCTAGGTCCGCAGAGGGCTTTCACCTCCTAGATACACGGCATGCCTGGCACACACGAAGAAGGCAGGCCCGGTGGCCTGCCTTCACTGCTACTTTCCTTGGGGGAGCGCCATCGACGGCCTATGGGACCGCCACCACCCGCGCGACCTCCGAATCGCCCACGTCCACCAGCCGCTTCCCCCGTGACCCCCGCGTCAACGCCTCGATCTTCCCCAAGTCGTTCGCGTGGAAGCGCCGCCCATCGGCCAGGTAGACATCGATCCCGTCGCCCAGCTGTCCTAGCGCCACGTCCCCCAGCCCGCCACCGGACTTCGTCGCCCGCAAGCACTGCACGCCCTGCGTGTTTCGGCCTTGCACCGGGAACTCGTCGAGGGGGACACGGTTCGCGTAGCCCTTGCTTGACACGACGACCACCTGCCATCCTCCCGCAAAGCTCATCTGTCCGGCTTCAGCGCTCGCCGGAACCACCATCCCGCCCATCACCCGATCGCCCTTCCTGACACCGATACCGATGACGCCGCCAGCCGTGTCCGTCTTCTGCGGGTTGATCTCATCGCCGTCCAGCCTGAGCAGCTGTCCCCCTACCGTGTAGAAGATGGCGTTCGAGCCGGCGCCCGCGACGCCGCCGAAGAGCAGTTCATCACCCGCATCCAGCCCCATCACCGGCCCCCATTCGCGGTACAACAGCGACAGCTCCGCGATCGGGCTGCGCTTCACCTTGCCTGCCCGGGTTCCCAACAGCAGGTATGCGTCGTTTCTCAGCACCCCCATGCCCACCAGCTCTTCACCCGGATCAAGCCCTAGTCTCTCAGGCGTCCCATCCGGCGGCACGAAGCCCACCTGGCCCCGCCACCCTCGCGCCCGATTTGTGAGCAGAATGATGTCATCCTCCGGCTTTGCGCGCACCTGAGCCCAATACACGCTTCTCGGCGCCCTCGTGGTAAGCCCTTCGGTGGGGCGGTACGAGAAGCCCGATACACTCGATCGCGCGATGCCGGACGGGGTCAGGACCAGCACCTGGTTTCCCTCAGGCGTCACCAGATCCGAGCTTGTCATCACCGTGGTACCGGCGGCCTTGTCCTCGCTGTCGACGATCACCGTGCGCCGCGGTACCACGAACCGCTCCTTGAGCGACCGCATCTCCTCCACCACCACTGCCAACCGCTTCTTCTGGGACCCCAGCAGCCCCGTCAGGTAGCGGATGCGCTTCCCCAACGCGTCCGCCTCCTCCTTCAGACGAATGCGTCCCAGTGCCGCCAGTTGCTGGAGCTGCGTCTGGAGGATCGCATTCGCCTGCGCCTCTGTGAAGCCGAACTCGCGCATGAGGTTGGTGCGCGCCGTCCTCGGCTCGCGGGACCGCCGGATGGTCTCGATCACCTCGTCGAGCACATCCAGAGCCGTGAGCAATCCTTCGACGATGTGCAACCGCGCCCGCCGCTGCGCCAGCTCGTGTCGGCTGCGGGACTCGATCACGTCGAGACGATGGCCCACGAAGTAGGTCAACAGATCCAGTAGTGACAGATACGTGGGCCGGCTTTCGCCATCCTCCCCCGGCACCAGCGCTAGGTTGATCACGCCGAAGGTCTCGCGCAACTGCGAGTACTTCAGCACCTGGTCCAGAACCTCGTCTGGATCCGCCGTCCTTGAGACCTCAATCACCAGCCGCATGCCGTGGTAGTCAGACTCATCTCGCAGGTCCGTCACGCCCACAACACGGCCCTTGTGGACCTCCTTCGCCAGCTTCTCCATCACCGTGTTCTTCTGCACGTTGTACGGAAGCTCAGTGACCACCAGGTTCCACTTGCCGCCGCTTATCTCCTCAACCAGCACGCGCGCCTGCGTCACGATCTGGCCTCGCCCTGTCTCGTATGCCTCGTAGACCGTGTCGATCAAGCCGTCGCCCCGGTCCCGGTACCGGTACAGAATGCCACCGGTCGGAAAATCCGGCCCGGGGACGAACTCAAGCAGATCCTCCGTCGTGATCTTCGCTCGCTTCGTCCAATTCTCCGCCACGTACACCAGTGCGTCGCATACTTCACCTAGGTTGTGGGGCGGCATGTTCGTCGCCATGCCGACAGCGATGCCTGCCGAGCCGTTCACGAGCAGGTTGGGGAACCGCGTGGCGAGAACCGTCGGCTCCTCCAGGGAGCCATCGAAGTTCTCCTGCCACGCCACGGTGTCCATCTTCAGGTCCTGCAGCATCGTCTCCGCGACGGCCGTGAGCCGGGCCTCTGTATAGCGCATCGCCGCCGGGCTGTCCCCATCCACCGAACCAAAGTTCCCCTGGCCGTCGACCAGCGGCATCTCCATCGAGAAGTCCTGCGCCATGCGCACCAGCGTGTGGTACACCGAGGTGTCACCGTGCGGGTGGTACTTGCCCAGGACCTCACCGACGATGCGCGCGCACTTCTTGTGCGGCCCTTCGGCGTCCAGTCCCAGTTCGTGCATCGCATACAGGATGCGCCGCTGCACGGGCTTCAGCCCATCCCGTACGTCAGGCAGCGCGCGATCCGTGATCGTGGATCGTGCGTACCCCATATAGGCCGCCGTCATATCGCTGGCCAGGTCGACCGTCTGCACCGGTATTGCCATCGCCTTCCCGTCGCCGTCACTCATGCGTGCGCGCCACCTCCGTCACCGCCTGGTCCGTCCGCGCCACCCGCCCTACCCGCCGTTCTCGTCCAGCATCACCCCTTCAGCCCAGTAGCGCATCAGGCGCGTGCGGCGCTGCTCCGCACCGGCCCCCATCCACAGCGAGAACGCTGCGTTGGCCGCGTGCACGTCGCTCGCCTTCACCTGCACCAGGTGTTCGTTCATCGCCGGGTTCTCCCGATCGCTGACGCTGAATATCGTTTCGCGTAGTTGTGCGGGGTTCATCTCACCCAGCCCCTTGTACCGCTGGATGGTCACACCCCGCATGCCGCCCCAGCTCTCCAGCACTCGCGCGCGCTCCGCCTCGCTGTAGGCGTACTGGCTCTGGCCCTTCTTGCGCAGCAGGTAGAGCGGCGCCTGGGCCACGTAGAGGCGGCCCTCCTCCACCAGCGGCCTCATCAGCCGCCAGAACAGCGTGTAAAGCAGCGTCTTGATGTGCTCGCCGTCCACGTCCGCGTCAACCAGGATGGCTACGCGACCGTATCGCATATCCTCGGCGCTGAAGTCGCTCCCCACCCCCGCCCCGAGCGCCGCTACGATCGACTTCACCTCCGCGTTGCTCAGCGCGCGATCGAGCCGCTTGCGCTCCACGTTGAGGATCTTCCCCCGCAGCGGCAGGATGGCGTGGTAGCGCCGATCCCGCGCCTGCTTGCAGCTCCCCCCAGCGCTATCCCCCTCGACGATGTACAGCGTGGTCGCCTCGGTCTCAATCCCCTTCGTGACGTCGGCCAGCTTGCCGGGTAGCCCATCCACCTCCAGCGCGGAACGACGCATGACCAGTTTTCGTGCTTTCGCTGCTGCCCGGCGGGCCCGCGACGCGGCCAGGCAGCGGGCTACGATGCTCTTCCCCAGGGAGATGCGCTTTCGCAGATGGTCCAGCAGTCCCTCGTAGATGATCGAGTGGACCTGCCCCTGAATCTGATCCACGCCCAGCTGGGTCTTCGTCTGACTCGTGAACTGGGGGTCCTGCATCCGCACGCTCAGCACGGCCGTCAACCCCGCCCGCGTGTCGCCCCCCATGATCTTGTCGCCCTTCTTGAGCAACCCCCTCCGCTCATCCGCGAACACGTTGATCGCCTTCGTCAGCCCGGCCATCAGCCCCGAGACGTGACCGCCGCCGTCGGGCGTGGGGATGGTGTTCACGAACGAAACCAGCTCCGGGAAGTCGCCGTCGTGCCACTGCAGCACCGCTTCCACCTGCGTGCCGTCCTCGGTCTTCCCGCGCAGCTCGATCGGGGGATTGATCACCTGTCGATCGCGATTCAAGTGCTCCACGTACTCGACCAGCCCGCCATCGTGGCAGTAGTCCCGCCTCCGGCCCCTGCCCCGGAGGTCGACGATGCGCGTGACGAGGCCTGGCACCAGGAAGGCAACCATCTGTAGACGCCGAGCGAGCGTAGCGAAATCGAACGATAGCTCGTCCAGGTATTTCGGATTCGGCTCGAACGCGACGGTCGTGCCCGTCCCGATGCTTCGATCCTTGTTCTCCCGCACGGCCTTAGCCGCCCCGCGCACACCGACCTCGCCCACCACTTCCCCGGTGCGCGGGTTGAGGATGTTGACGCCCGTGGCCGGCAGGCCCAGCTCGTGGCGCTGGCGGTACAGCACGCCGTCGCGCCGCACGGTCACTTCCAACCACGCTGAGAGCGCGTTCGTCGCCTTGATCCCCACGCCGTGCAGCCCACCCGAGGTCGAATAGCTGCTCTCGTCGAACTTCCCGCCGGAGTGCAGCGTGGTGAAGGCCAGCTCCATCGTGGGCTTCTCTTTCTCCGGGTGGATACCTACCGGTATGCCCCGACCATCGTCGGTGATCTCGATGCTTCCGTCCCTCTGGATCGTCACCACGATGCGCTTGCAGTAGCCCATCAACGCCTCGTCGACGGAGTTGTCGATGACCTCGATGGCCAGGTGGTGCAGCGCGGTCATACCCCGGCCGCCTACGTACATACCCGGTCTGCGCTGGATGTTCTCCGGGTAGTCAAGGACCTTGATGTCTTCCTCGGTGTACGCTTGCTTGGGCATCGTCGTCACTTCCTCCTGTCCGGTG
>JASFVG010000317.1:0-5719 GCA_050049955.1 Anaerolineae bacterium
GGTCGGCCTCCTCTCCATACCGCGGCACCAATTCGTCGCCCGGGCGGGCTGGCTTGAACTCCAGCTTCGTTTCAAACAACAAGTGCCAGAGATCGCTCCCCTCCTGCGCCCGCGCAGCGTCAACGGCGGCGTAGGGGCCCGCCACCTCGAATGCCACTACGCCCTCTCGGGTAGCGACCTGGGCCAATTCACTGCTCCGGGTCTTAGAATAGTCCAATCCGTTCGCCATACGCACGAGCGCCGAAATGGTCAGCGCGTCTTCTCGCGCCTGCGTCGACAACCCGGCGAAGTCCTGCGACAGCATCTCCGCGAGTTGCTCGGGCGTCATGTGTCTGCGATGGACATAGGCCGCAAACGCCACGATCAGGCGCTCTTCCTCGCCCAGCTCCTCTGGAGGATGCAGGAGCAGGATGTCGCGGCCTGCCTCGTGATGGCGCGCCGCGTCCACGGTCAGACCCACATTGTGTAGCTGCGCTGCGGTCTCCAAGAGCGAGCGCCGCCCGTGGGGAAGGCCGTGGAACGCATTAAGGTGATCGAACAGACCTAGCGCGTGATCGGCGACCTTGCTAGCGTGGGCCCGATCCACCATGTACCGCTTGAACAAGACGCTGAGTGGCTGGGGCTCAGGTTGCGGCTGAGGTGCGTCGTCAGGCTCAGCGTCGGCAGACGTCTCTGGGGCTGACAGTGGCAGGATGGCTGCCGGAGATGGGTGGACCTCGCGCAGTATGCGTTCCGGGAAGGCGCCGATTCGAGCCTCTTGGAAATCAGTCAGCCAGCGCCGTACGGTACGCTTCGTCCTGTCAGTCCGATGCGCCACTTCCTCCTGCGATACGCCTTCGTCCAGCAGCAACAGGCCCCGCGCTTTCCGACCGTTCGCATCCCCGCGCTTGGCAATCTGGGCACAGAAGGCGCGCTCCTGCGGGGTCATGAACGCCTCACCTGGCACCTCAGCATCCAGGAGGGCCAACGCCCGCTGGAACTTCGATCGTGGCTCGGGCTCCAGGTTCCATTCATCGTGCAAGAAAGCCACAATGGCCGCTATGTCACTGCCCGTCCCCTGCGGAGCCAGCTCGACCTCGAGTTCGAAATAGCTCTTCTTCCTCCTGTTGGCGACAAGGCGAACACTGTCAAGACTTAGCTGGGCAACCAGCAGCTCACCCTGACTCATGCGGCGAAAGACCCTGGTTTGACGGAGATTGAAGAGGGGTGTCAGTGAAGCACCCTGAGTGAGGCCCAGCAGAATGTCTCGGACAGGACTCTCGGGCCACTCGGACGGGGGTTGGTCGCTCGGCAGAGAGATCTCGAGTTCTCTGCGCCGATGAATCGCACCTTCGGCACTGCCCAGCTCTTTCAGCGTGATCAGAATCTCGGATTCGGTCTGCCTCCGGCGACACGCGTAGCCTCCGGCCAGGATGCGCCGCTCGCCTGTGTCGAGGTAGGTATCGTGCACCTGCTGCACCTGATGCGCCGAAAGTGCGAAGCCGGCAACGTGGTCGACGGCCTGCAATCGCTGGAAGGTCGCGGCATCCGGGAGGGCGAATTTGGCTTCGATCTCCATAGTCCCTCTTGACGATTCAGGTTTCGAGGAATGAGGGTGTGTCGTTGTTGATCCGACAACGGCGCTTCACGTATCATACCATGCGATAGCCGCCGCTGCAAACCAGATTGGCAAGAGCGATAGGCGGCCTGGCCACTGTAGCGAAAGGTCTCCAGATGAACTGGAGACCTTGATGACCGTCACGGCTCGACATACGCTCAAGGTAGCCACCCCCGTGCTAGGTTCACGGCAGCCCCTCGGAGCACCCCCTGATGGGGGCCATCCTGCGGAAGTCGTCAGGCCCTGCGGGGTGGTCCTCTGCTTTTCTCCCGGCCTACTTGTCCGCTTTCTCCTTGGCCTTCTTCTTGGCCTTCTTCTCTTGCTTGAGCTTCACAGGGTCCGTGGGCTCATAGTCGAGCTCCCGGCTCAGGAGCTCAACCAGCGTCCGCAGCGCCTTGATGCGTGCCCATAGCTTGTCGTTCCCCTCGACGATGGTCCATGGCGCGCTGATGGTGCTGGTACGAAGCAGCATATCCTCCACGGCCTGCTCGTAGGCATCCCACTTCTGGCGATTGCGCCAGTCCTCGTCGGTGAGCTTCCAGGCTTTGTATGCCGTGTCTTTCCGGGCCTCAAAGCGACGGAGCTGCTCCTCTGAACTGATCTGGATCCAGAACTTGGCCAGGATCATGCCAAAGTCGACGAGCTGGCGCTCGAACTCGTTGATCTCGCGGAAAGCGCGCCGCCACTCGGCTTCAGTGCAAAAGCCCTCAATGCGCTCCACCATCACGCGCCCGTACCAGCTGCGGTCAAAGATGAGGATCTGTTTCTCATCGGGGGGCTTGAGCCGGCGCCAGAAGCGCCACAGGTAGTGATGGGTAGCGTCGTCTCCTTTCGGGGCCGCGATGGCAAAGACCTCGTACCCACGGGGGTCAAGCCGCTCGGTGACGCGCTTGATGTTGCCCCCCTTTCCGCCAGCGTCCCAACCCTCGTACACCACCACGAGCGTTCGCTTCTGCTCATAGAGCTGAAGGGCCAGCTCCCGGAGCATCAGCTGGTAGCGGACCAGATTCTCGGTGTACTCCTTCTTCGTCAGGGATTTGCTTAGATCTACTGTCTCTAGCATGCCACCTCACTCCTCATCCTCAGCCGTCTCCGAGTCATCTGCGTAGTTCTCCCCGAAGTCCTCCTCGGGGCCCTCGGGTAGGGGATGACCGCGCGCCTCCAGCGCATACTCGAGGCGATTGACGACGGTCCTGAAGATCCTGACTCTCGCCCAGCGCCTATCGGTGGCCTCCACAATCGTCCAGCGGCCCCACTCGGTGTCGGTGCGCTCGAGCATCTCCTCGATGGCCTCCACATACTGGTCGTACTTGCGATGGTGTTCCCAGTCCTCAGCCTGGACGTGCCAGGCCTCGAGCGGGTCCTTCTCCAGCGTCTTGAAGCGCTTGCTTTGCTCCTCCTTGCTGATGTGGAGAAAGAACTTGATGATCACATAGCCATCGTCGGCAAGGGTCCGTTCAAAGTCCACGATGTCGCGGAAGGCCTTGCGCCACTCCTCCTCGGGGGTGAAGCCCTCCACGCGCTCAACCAACAGCCGCCCATACCAGCTGCGGTCGAAGATGGCCATCTCGCCGTAGTTGGGCACCTTCTGCCAGAAGCGCCACAGCCAGGGCATGTGCGTCTCGTAGGTCCGGGGCGCCTGGATGGAATACAGCTTGAATCCCCGCGGGTCGAGCCGGCGGGTCAGTTGGTTGATCGACGTCCCCTTACCCGCGGCGTCCCAGCCCTCGAAGACGATCATACTGGGTAGATCGGCATCCCAGCAGGCTTTCTCCAGGTCGTACAATCGCTGGCGCAGACGGTTTCGCTCCTCCTTGTATTCTTTCTTATCAAGCTTCTTGGTTAGATCGACTTTCTCCAGCATGTCACGACTCCTTTGCGACACTGAGACGTAGTGCCCCCCGGGTAGGAGGTCGATGGAACACCACTGAAGGGCCCTCAGCCCTTCCCTGCGATGAACGCAATCACGGTTGCTCCAACCACTATTGGCGCTGCTCGGCGAGAGCGGCGCGCAGATCCTCCGTCACAGCATCTATGGATTGGTTACCATCCACCTCTTTGAGCACGCCTTGGGCGCGGTAGTGGTCGATGAGGGGACTGGTCTGCTCCCAGTAGACCTTCAAGCGCTCGCGTACCGTATCTGGCATATCGTCGTCGCGCTGGTAGAGTTCGCCGCCATCCTTGTCGCAGACACCAGGATTCTTGGGAGGACTGAACTTGATGTGGTACGACTCGCCACAGGTGCGACACAACCGACGACCACTCACTCGTTCCACCAGCACATCGTCGGGAACGGTGATGTTGAGTGCGGAGCTGATCCTGTTTCCCTGTTCGGCAAGTGCTTCATCCAGCGCCTTCGCCTGCGCAATGGTACGCGGGAAACCGTCGAGTAGGGCGCCATTCGCACAGTCGGCCCGCGCCAGCCGGTCCATAACCATGGCAATGGTCACGTCGTCGGGCACTAGTGCGCCGCGGTCCATATAGGTCTTGGCCTTCAAACCTAGCTCAGTCTCCTTCTTGAGGTTCTCACGAAAGAGATCCCCGCTGGCCACGTGCGGCAGGTCGAGCTCCTCACGGAGTCGGGCCGCCTGGGTCCCCTTGCCCGAGGCTGGTGGTCCAAGGAGCACCACGAATCTGGGTTCTGCTGTCATGCTGACACCTCCCTCCTATAGCCATCCCCTTGTTGACGAAATCCTCGCGCATCAGCGAGGCACCACGTTTCTGCAAGCTCGACGGGGCCCCTCAGCAAGCTACCGGGGGCTCTTCTTGGGGTAGTCGAACAGCGCCGCAACAGGCTCTCTGTCCGCTATCTCCCCCCAGCGCTCGACATCGTACTCGAGCTCCAACACCCCACAGGTCGGCACGTTTTCGATGTCGAGCGCAGACAACTGGTTCGCAAGCACCGTCAGTTCCGGGTTGTGGCCGACGACCATCAGACGATCAACCCAGTCCTCTTGCTCCTCAATAACCTCGAGAACCTCCTCGGCATCGGCCGCGTACAACCTTTCCTCAACGACGATCTCGTCCCAACCGTAGTCCAGCGCCGCGGCCAGCGCCTCAGCCGTCGCCAGAGCCCGCGTGGCAGAGCTGGATATGAGCAAGTCCACCTCTACCGCCCGCTCGGCCAACCGCTCCCCCATGATGGGCGCATCGCGCCTGCCGCGCTTGTTCAGTGGGCGCTCGTGGTCAGGGAGCCCCCTGTCCTTCCAGCTCGACTTGGCGTGGCGCACCAGGGTCAAGGTCTTCATCGTCTGTAGCACGTCCTCCCGGGGCTGAGTGCTCCCTTATCCGCCCGCATGCCGATGGTAGTCGCCGTGACCCGGCAGCGCGATGCATCAGAATGGAGCCTCTTGCCTGGCCTGTCGGATTCAGTGGGTCTTCAGTCCACCCCTTGGCGGGTCACTTCCCGAACCGCTGTTCTTGGGCGACGGCACTATGCCAGGAGCTTTCTGAGAGCACCAAGGGAGACGAGGTCGCTGATGCTCTCCACGAATCGGATGTTGTCCAGACTTGAGCTGGCCAGCGAGCCGCGCAGCACGATCGGCGTCAGGTCAAGATCCTCTGCACCTCGATAGGTCGACAGCACGCAGTACTCCGCGCAGAAACCGGTCATGATGACCGTGTCAATGCCCCGGCCCCGTAGTTCGTCCGCGAGCCTGGTCTTGTTGAACGCGTTTCCGTACGTCTTGTGGATGTGCAAGTCCGAGGGTAGGATGGCCAGTTCATCAGGCACATTGAAGCCGTTATGCCCTGGTACGAGGCCCTCTTCTTCGTCGATCTGCTGGATGCAGATGACGGGCAACTCCTGCTTCCGGAACAGCGCAACGGCGGCATTGATGTACTCGATAGCATCCTTGAGCGACTGCGCTGTCGCTGGACTGAAACCGAAGAACTTTTCCTGCACGTCAATGACGAGTAGGGCTGGCTTCAAGCAAACCTCCTCTCACTGGGGCCTAGCTGTCAAAACGCTGCCTTGCCAGTGTCACGGCAACAGGTAGAACTCGCTCAAGGGCCAGTAGATGAGCCAGGCACGCCCGCGGATGCTGGCTATGTGCACTGGCCCAATGGCTCGTGAGTCGTGTGACACCGGACGGTTGTCCCCGAGCACGAAGACGTGGCCAG
>JASFVG010000318.1:0-5716 GCA_050049955.1 Anaerolineae bacterium
GAGAAGGCAATGAACCGTATCTGTGGGAGACTGTTTCCGCTGCTGCCACTCCTGGTTCTCGTGGTAGCTTTGGGCGCCTGCGCGACATCGGAGACCACCACGCCTTGTCCGGAGGTCGAGTGCCCAGAATGCCCGGAGGTCGACTGTCCCGAGTGCCCCGCGGCAGAGTGTCCAGACTGTCCGGAGTGTCCCGAGCCCGTAGTCAGCGAGGTCCCATTCCAGGATCTGTGGGCATCGTCTGGGCACGCCGACGAAACAGCTGAGGCGTTCCGCCACTGGGACGAGGATGATCCTGCGGAGGTGTCCGCGAGCTGTGCCAAGTGTCACAGCGCGCCTGGCTACAAGGACTTCCTGGGCATAGACGGGACGGCGGCGGGGGTAGTGGACAACGCCGCCAGCATCGACACGGTGATCGACTGCACGGTGTGCCACAACGAGGGCACGGCCACGATGACGAGCGTGATGTTCCCGTCCGGCGCTGAGATCACCGGCCTTGGGGACGAGTCCCGGTGCATGCACTGCCATCAAGGTCGTGCATCGACAGTCAGTGTGAACGATGCCGTTGCCGCGGCTGGGGTGGATGACGACGCCACGAGCGAAGACCTCGGATTCGTCAACATCCACTACTACGCCGCCGCGGCAACGCAGTACGGCACCTTCGCCATGGGTGGCTACCAGTACGACGGGAAGTCGTATGATGCTCGCTTTGCTCACGTTGAGGAGTTCGATCAGTGCTTCGAGTGTCACGATCCACACTCGCTGGAACTGAGAGTAGGCTCGTGCAGTGAGTGTCACCCCGACGTATCGACCGCTGAAGACGTGGCAAACATCCGCCTGCCGGGCTCCACGGCGGACTACGACGGCGACGGCGACGTGGATGAAGGCGTGACCATGGAGATCGAGGGATTGCAGGGGATTCTCTACGCTGCTATGCAGGACTATGCCAGCGACGTGCCCGGAACGGCCATCGCGTATGATTCTCACGCCTATCCGTATTTCTTCATCGACACCAACGAAGACGGCGAGGCCGATGAGGATGAGGCAAACTACGGCAACCAGTACAACGCTTGGACGCCCCGGCTTGTCAAAGCGGCCTACAACTATCAGGTCTCGTTCAAGGATCCCGGCTCGTATGCACACGGCGGCAAGTACATCATCCAGCTACTCTATGACTCGATCGAGGATTTGGAGCCCGATCGGGTCGCAGGGCTCAACCGTATCGACGCCGGGCACTTCGCAGGCTCGGAGGAGGCTTGGCGGCATTGGGACGAGGATGGAGCTGTCCCAGGATCCTGCGGCAAGTGCCACACAGCTTCAGGGCTACCCTTCTTCCTAGAGGAGGGCGTCAATGTGTCGGGCCCGCCGGCCAACGGCATGCAGTGCACGACGTGTCACGACACCGACGCGGAGTTCGCCGTCTACCCTGTGGAAACGGTGACATTCCCTAGCGGCGCGAATCTTACGCTCGATAAGCCCGCGAGCAATATCTGCCTCCACTGCCATCAGGGACGGGAGTCCACGCTGAGTGTGAACGCCGCAATAGGAGAGCTGGAACCGGATGCGGTTGCGGAGCAACTGCGGTTCCTCAACGTGCACTACTTCGCCGCTGGCGCTACGTTGTTCGGCACTGAAGCACAGGGCGCCTACGAGTACGCCGACCAGGTCTACGTCGGACCGTCAGCACACCCAGAGGACTTCAATGACTGCATCGAGTGTCACAGTCCCCATGGACTCGAGCTGGACGTGCAGCTTTGCGGCGTTTGCCACGATGGCGTTCGGAGCGCGGAGGACCTTACCTCAATTCGCACATCGCGGCCGGACTACGACGGCGATGGAAATGTGGACGAGGGCATCCACGAAGAGATCACGACGCTGCTTGAAGTGCTATACGAAGCGGTCCAGGCCTACGCCGCGGAGATCGTTGATACACCGATCGCATACGACGCGCATGCGTACCCCTACTTCTTCGTAGACAGCAACGCCAACGGCGAGACGGATGCGGACGAGGCGAACTACGGTAACAGGTTCACGGCTTGGACACCGCGTCTCCTGAGAGCGGCCTACAACTACCAGTATGCGTCAAAGGATCCAGGGGCCTACGCGCACAACCCGATCTACATGATCCAGGTGCTCCACGATGCCCTGGCGGACATGGGGGCGCAGGTGCCGGTGGAGATGACAGGCATGGTGCGGCCCTAGACGAGCACGCCAGTTCGCAGCCAGAAGGCGGTCGCTGGGACGACTAGGAGGGAGCGGCGGATAGCTAGTGACCGCTCCCTCCTTGGATGCACGCGGCAGGAAGCCGCCTGTTCTTGACTAAGTGCCACAGCCGTCTGCCTGAGCGGCCGCACGGCGGCTTACGTGGCGCAGCTGGGGACTGTCTCAACAGCCCTGCAGCGCTCGGACCGGTCTAGTCGAAAGCAGTCAGGCCGTACTCCTCAAGCGCATCGCGCAGACCCGGACTAATCCGAGGGATCACCTGCCGGACAAGGTCTCGTACGATGTCGCCGCCAAACCGATCGTGGAGCACTTGATGTTGCGCCCGCAGGAACGTCCGGTAGGCCTCCGCCAATTCCTCAGTGCCCACGCCTGGCTCGGTCTGGTCGGCGATCCGACCAGAGATGAACCGGATCGGGATACCCTCGCAGCGCCGGTTGACCTCTCGCTCACAAGATTCGTCTCCCGGCGTGTCCCGGTAGGGCAGCGTACTCTGACACATCAGCTCAGCGAATTCGCGAAAGACCCGGCGTAGCCGAGCCTTGCCCCTATCACCCGGCTGTACGAGGCCAACCGTACACAAGCTGTAGAGGACCTTGCTGGTCTCGAACTCGGTTAGGCCGCACAATCGGGATACATCAGACACATCACTCAGTCCATCCAGAGCCCGCAGCACGTCGCTCTCCGCCTCAGTCAAGCCCAGTTCACCGCGATCGGCTCCATCTCCGCGACGCTCGAAAACAGTGTCGGGCGTGGGGACCGCCTGTTGGATGGTTGACCAGTTGTCCACCCAGCGCGTTCCTCCGAGGATCAAGTCGGCGACAGACATACCCAATACAGTACACCCCTCCTCCGGTCCCATTCCCTGATCGAGGGCGAATGCACCTTCCTCCCACCGGAACAGGTCGTAGATGTCGTCGAGGACATCTCCCCGCTCGCTGACCCCGCTGTCGGGTCGGCTCGATGTCGCGCAGACTGGACGTCCGTCGAGGAACGAGAGCGTGCGGCGCGAGGCGCCATCGCTGACGGTCAGGGTACCACTGTGCGCTCCCGAGGCAATCAACTTGATCAGATGAGGTAGGTGGAAATCGCGCAGGTCCCCAGACAGCAGCATCAGGCCCTGGTACTCTTCACCCTCTGCTGTTTCCCCCCGCAGGTGCCGGATGATGCCGCCGAGCCACTGGGCCTCAACGCGAGTGCAAGCGAAGGCGTGTTCAAGTATGGCTACACGCAATGGCTCGCCCGCCAGTCGCTCGCGTTGAAGCGTTTCGTCGAGTTCATCCTCTCGTTCCGAAAGGAAGTCCCACCGTCTCTGGAGGAGGGGGAGAGCGCGTTCCTGGGGCAACCGGTTCAGCAGGTAGATGTTCAAGTCATAGTCATGGCGAACCAGCTCTTCGGACGCTAGGGATTCTTCCATCCCCGCAAAGAAACGCTCCCTACCTAGATCAGTGACCCGATAGACGCTCTTCTCCCCACCTGACCGTGAATGCGTCTCGGATACCAAACGCTGTTCGCGGAGTTTATTGAGAGAGTAGTAGATCGCAGCCGCGCTGATGTCAAACCACGTGGTCACTCCTTCGGATCTGATATGTCGCACGATTTCGTACCCATGCATCGGTCGATCGAGAAGGAGGCCCAGCACTAGGAGATCGTTCTTCGTGAGCATTTTCCCCTCCGCATCTTACTCGCTCGGTACGGAATCCTATTATACCATGGACTGCATATTCCACAATTGACTAGTCAGGGCTGACTTGACGCCTCGAGTGGCGTGTGCTATAATTCGTCATAAGTCAGGGTTATCGAGTTCCGCGAGTAGTCAGGGCTGACTAGTATGGGCTGGAAGGGCCTTGGGGGAGTAGGCAGATGAGCAACCGGGAGCTTTCGCGAAGGCGTTTTCTTGGTCTGGCGCTTGCCGGAGGAGCGGCCGCCACGGTGGGCGGGTCGTTGGCTGGCAACGTCGCGCGCGGGGACGGGGAGGAGGCGGTCGAGCTGGCGGGTGCCGCCTACGCCCTGGTGATCGACACCACGAAATGCACCGGTTGTCAGGCCTGTGTGCAGGCATGCAATCTGCGGAACGAGCTCCCTGACGAACAGAGCTACATCCGCGGTGAGGTCCAAGGCGATGAGCACCTTACCTGGTACCTGATGGTCCAGTGCCAGCACTGCGCCGACCCACCCTGTGCCACGGTCTGCCCCACGAATGCGACGTACGTCCGCGACGACGGGGTGGTG
The DNA here is from genome assembly GCA_050049955.1 of Anaerolineae bacterium. Taxonomy (GTDB): domain Bacteria; phylum Chloroflexota; class Anaerolineae; order B4-G1; family B4-G1; genus SKLM01. The sequence continues at coordinate 4,450 of JASFVG010000318.1, forward strand.
CTGATCGATGAGAAGCTCTGCGTGGGATGTAAGTACTGCATATACGCTTGCCCCTACGATGCACGAGTCTACGACCCTGCTCGGGGAGTCGCCGACAAGTGCTGGCTGTGCCTGGACTGGGTACTGGGGGGTGGCGAGCCGGCGTGCGTCCAAGCTTGCATTCCGGGTGCGCGCCTTTTTGGAAAGTTGGACGATGTCAATAGTGAGGTCAGGAAGCTGGTCGACTCTGGACAGGCGAAGCCACTTCACCCGGAGTTTGGCACAGCGCCAGCCGTGCTGAAGTACGTTATCGAGGATCCAGCTGCACAGGCTGAGGGCGAGGCAGAATGACCGGGATGGCTACAGTACGCTTCGAGCGATAGCGAGAAGGAGGGGTGAAGAATGCATGACTGGGGTTGGCTTGCCGCGATCTATCTCTTCCTTGGTGGGCTGGGCGCAGGCGCACTTGCCTACGCTGCGCTCTTCGAGTTGACAGGCAGACGATATGAAGGGGACAGGTGCCCCGACGTGTGCCCCGTCACGCTCGTAGGTGCTACGGTTTCTGGTCCGATCGTCGCCGTGGGGGTGCTGCTCCTGGTTTTTGAGCTGGGAGCCGGCCTGCGTGAGCCTTGGCGGATCCCATTGATGTACACGCACACGTCCTCGGTGATGACGTGGGGCGTGTGGATTCTCACGCTCTTTGTCCCTGTAGCGTTCGTCTACGGGTTTCTCGAGTTGATGCACGTGTACCCGAATGCCTGGGCCTGGGTGGTCAAGCGACTTCGCTTCTTGCAGGGCTTGAAAGTGAAGCCTGTGAAACGTGTGGTCGCAGCTCTGGGCGGTACGCTGGCTGTCGCAGTTGCAGCATACACTGGTGTATTGATCAGCGCCGTAGGGCCAGCGATCCCGTTCTGGTCCACGCCGCTGGTTCCGTTCTTGGCGCTGCCCACGCTTCCGGTCCTCTTCCTGGTTTCGGCCCTCTCCACAGGAGAGGCACTGACCGTCGATCTAGCGTCCACGCTATTGACGAGGGGTCAAGCTCCGCGGGGCAGGCGTGAGCATTTCATACACCTGGGACTCATTGCCGGGGAAGCGGTGTTGGTTGGACAACTGCTCGCCCACGCATTTCTTGAGGGCGAGGCTGCAGCTCAGAGCGCTCGCTATATCCTTGTCGGGCCGCACAGCATCGTCTTCTGGGTCCTCATAATGGTGCTCGGTTTTGTGATCCCCTTCGTGGGTCACGTTTACGCCGCCGGCCGAGGACGGCACCAACCCGTGACTGGCTTGG
>JASFVG010000319.1:0-5691 GCA_050049955.1 Anaerolineae bacterium
CCTCCACCAGCGTCTGCTCGGCCTGGGCCACCTGCTGTTCGAAGAAGGAGACGTCCTCCTCGCCCTGGCTGTAGATGTCGTCGCCCCGCTCAACAAGCTTGTCCGCCCATACGTTGGCCAACGCAGCGGCGTCCTCCGGGGAGTGGCAGCTCACCGTCAGCTTGACCAGGCTGGGATCCCCCTTCGAAGTCGACCCTACCATCCCTTTGAGGTTTGAGAGACTCCAGTTCTCGATCTGGGCGGCGGAGGACGGTCGATACTCGTCCACCACGGCCGTGAGCACCCCGTCGGAGATGGCCAGCTCCGGGAAGGCAGCATAGGCCGGCTGCCACTCTTCGACCGTCTCGAACCGGGGCTCAAACTGCATCAAATGCCGAGGCTCGGTGATGAGCACGATCGACGCAGCTTCGTAGACGGGGGGTAGGAGGAAGCTCACCACTGCTGCGGCGATCACTGCGACTAACGTGACACCTACCACGAGCTGCCAGCGCCGGCGGATAACGTCGACATACTTGCGGAGATCGATCTCGTCGTCCATCACGTACACTGATGTGAGACTCGGTTCCTCCAAGGGACTCCTCCTCAATCTACGGGCACCAGAACCTTCGGGCACGTCTGCCAACACTGATGGTACTATAGCATATCCCCAGAACCCAGTCCAGCGGAGCGACGTGCGCCAGATACACAGCTACCGGGGCGTCTCGCCGGCTGAGGCAACCCTTGCCCGTCATGCATAGAGCTTGCCCCACCCTACCTCGAGCAGCCGGAAGCCGCCACCGCGAGCCAGTCGCACCCCTCTTTCTAGAACCCAACCACTGGCACTCTGGAAAACCGCTCCAGCCAGGCCAACCACCTCTGCGCCACCCCGCAGTCTCGCGCCGCCCTCGCCGACGCGAGCGGGCCTGAAACTGGCCAGCCGATCGCAGATCGATCAGCTTGGAGTTGGCGCCGCAGGCGGCAGACTGCCCAGCCGATCGCAGATCGGCCTCTATTGCTCAGGCCGCAGAACCATGCTAGACTGCCGCTCATCACGGGAACCAGCATACCATACCCCAGGGAGGGCAACTATGCCCACGGACCGGAACCCCATCCGATTCTTCACCGTCAAGGACGCCGACCCGTGCGCCCTCGAAGACCAGCGTATCGCCGTCCTCGGCTACGGTCACCTGGGCCGCCCCCTTGCCCTCAACCTGCGCGACTCCAAGCTCAGGAACCTGGTCGTCGGAAACATCGAGGACGAGTACGCAGCCCAGGCCCGCCAAGATGGCTTTCAAGTGCTACCCATTGCCGATGCCGTCGCAGAGGCCGATGTCTCCCTGCTTCTGCTGCCGGACGAGGTCATCCCCGAGATCTTCGATGCCGACATCGCGCCGAACCTGCAGCCGGGTAGCGCCATCGTGCTCGCGTCAGGATACACCCTCGCCTACGGGCTGATCGCCCCTCCCGACGGTAGCGACATCCTCCTTCTCGCGCCCCGCATGGCGGGCGAAAACGCCCGCCAGCGCTTCCTTCGGAAAGAGGGCTTCTTCGCCTACGTATCCGTCGAGTCCGATGCCAGCGGGAGGGCCTGGCCCCGGCTACTCGGCCTGGCCGATGCTGTCGGGGTGTTGCAGGCGGGCGCCCTCGAGCTCGATGCCCGTCGCGAGGCCGACATCGACCTCTTCATCGAGCAGACCATGGGCGCAATCATCGGTGTAGCCGTGATGCAGGCATTCGCGATCGGGGAAGATGCCGGCATCCCTCCTGAGGCTCTGGTCCTGGAGATGTACATGTCGGGGGAAATGGAGATGGTCTTCCGCTCGTTCCGGAAGGAGGGATTCTTCAAAGCATCCAGCGTGCACGGGCCCACAGCCCTGTACGGTGGCTTCATCCGCACCATGCAGTTCATGGGCTCCGGGTTGGGAACCGCGTTCCAAAGGGTCCTAGAAGAGATCCAGAGCGGGGAGTTCGCCCGCGGCTTCCAGGCGGAGCGCCAGGCCGGCTACTCCATACTCTCGCAGGCCGAAGCGATGAGCATGGAAGACAGCCCCATCGCCCAGGCCGAACGCCGCGTCCGGGAGATGCTTCTGAGGGACCGGCAGCATCCGTAGGGGACCGCAGGCGGCCCAGAGCCTTGTGCCCTTTGTGTCCTTCGTGCCCTAGTGGGGTCTCCCCTGCCTCGTCCGCTCATAGTGCCTTCGCGCCTTCGCCCGATTCCCACAGACCTCCATCGTACACCATCGCCGGCTCCGGTTCCGGCTGTGGTCCAAGAACAACCACCCGCAGCCCGGGCACTGCCCTACCCGGTCCAGCCTCTGCGACGTCAACAGATCCACTGCCTGCCGAGCCACCGTCCACATCACCTGCTCCAGCGCGGCCTCACCCCGTGACGCCCACACCACTCCCTCCGGCGTAGCCACCAGCCGCATCCGAGACAGTGCCTCGGACAGCACCCGGTTCAGCACCTCCAGATCCTCCGGCGCCGGCGGTAGCCCGTCGGCGACAGCCACAAGAATCCCGTAAACCGCCTCCCGCAGCCCAATCGCCCGCCTGAGAGCCGCATCCGCCTCCTGCGGCCGAGCCTCTGCCTTGGCGAGCATCCGCTCGGCCTCCACGCCCGTCAGCACACCGACATCCCTGCCCCACGCAACAATATCGCCGTAGCCGTTCAGCAGCTCCTCGGGATGCTCGCTGGCGCGCCAGTCCACGGTATCCGCGAAGGCCAGACACAGCTCCCCACCCACAATCTCGAGCGTCTTTGCGTGCAGTCCCACTTGTCTACCCCGGCTCGTGCCCTGCCCCTAGGCAGCCAATTGAACCACTAACCACTGTAACCAGTATAACAGGTTAGGGTTCTGGCGTCAAGCATATAGTTGTAGTAACGACTTCAGTCGCCGCCGTTCCTGGCTCGCTGAGGGCGAAATGGTCCCTGGAAGACCAACCAAGCTCCTGTCCATCATACTCACCACCCTGCTCCTGGTGCTGACCTCTTGCACCATCGAGACCAATCGCAGCGCCAAAGCCTCCACCGACTGGAGTCGGGGTCTGCGCCTCGGCCAGACTCGCATCAAGCAGCCCGCAGCGCTCCAGGTCGACGATGCCGGCCAGGTCCACCTCGTCTGGTGCAACATCACCGCCGATAGCGAGGACAGGCTCCGCTACGTCCGTCTCAACCAGCAGGGTCAGGTCGTCGTCGACCAAGCTATCCCCACCGATCTCCCAGATCCCCGGAAGCCCCAGCTCCTGATCGGTGGAGATGGTGCCCTCAACCTCGGGTGGCTCTCCCGGACCGAGGGGCGCCAGACCCTGTTCCACGCCCGGCTCGATGACCACGGTCACCCGGCAGCCGCCGTCCCCGTGTCCGGCCACGTTGAGACGGTCGACAGGTACCACATGGTCCATACGGCGGACGGAACGACTGCCTTCGTCTGGAGCAGCCGGCCCGCGACCGAGGGCGGACAGCACGGCGTCTACTACCGCCGACTGACCGACCCCTCGCCAACGCTGCTGGTCCCCGACGGCATCGAGCCCTTCCTGCTCGTCGACGCCTCCCGCACGACCCATCTCACGTGGCTGGTTGAGCAAGGCGCCCTTGCCGTCAGGGACGTCTACTACGCCACCCTCGATGGCGCACGGATCTCCCCGCCTGGCGGTGTGAAACTTGCCGACTTCCGCTACTCGGAGGCCGGCACCTACCACGGGCCCGTCCTGGGTGCCGACGACGACCAAATCTACGTGATCTGGGCAGTACAGCGCATGGGCGGGGGATTCACGCCCGGTGCAGCCCGCACCGACTTCGTCAGCTTCAAACCTGGTGGACCGTCCCTCGCCAATCCGAAGAGCATCGCGATTCCCGCCGATACCGCTCCACGGTACACGGAGCACGCCGGTGCCTTCGGGTACACCGAGCTTGCGGCGACGCCGCTTCAGGGCCCGGGCAGCGACTTCGTCAACGCACCATCGACGGTCCGTGGCCAGGAGAGCGAGCTGCCCGTCGCCCTGAGCCTGGTCGTGCAATCATCGGCCAGGGATCTTCAATCACCGGAAGCGTGGCAACTGACCTTCGAGGACTCCGTCGCACTGACCTCCAGCGGCACCCAGCTGGCGATGGCCGTGATGTCCGGGGGCCGGCCCATCGGCTACCAACTGATCAGTAACACCCCTGGCGCCTCTGTCCTCTCCACGCTCGTCGCCGATGCCCTGTCCGACCTCCACGTCGCTTGGATCGATACCGCCGGGTTCCGCCAGTACGACGTCTACTATGCCACCACGTCCGCGGAGGCAAGGGCATGGCTCGACCGTACCACGGTTCGCGACGTCGCCCTCACGGTCGCGGGCCTGGCGTGGGGCGTGCTGTCCGGCGTGGGGCTCATCCCCCTTGTGGCCGTGTGGAACCTCGGCCCCGTGATGTGGATCGTCATCTTCTATGTGTTCAGCCGCCGGGAGCATACGGAGGACCTGGTCGCTTGGCTCGGCCTGCTCGTCGCCGCCGCCATCTACACCGCCTCGAAGCTCCTCTTCCTGCCGGGGCTGTCCACCGGCGCGCCCCTCTTCCGGCTGCCGGCCCAAACTTCATCCCTCTTGGCCGCTGCGAGGCCTATCGTCATCCTCGCGCTCGCCCTGGCGCTGACCTACCGCTTTACCCGGCGGTCCCACGAGCCCACCGTCTTCAAAGCCTATCTCACCTTCGCCCTCACCGACGGGGTGCTGACGATCCTGCTCTACGCCCCCCAGTTCCTCAGAACACCCTAGCATGCCCGGCCCGCACCACCAAGCCGCACTTGCAGAAGAAGGAGACCAAAATGCCTGAACTATGCGTGATCGGCGTCTACGTTAGCAACTTACAGGAAGCCCGAGCCTTCTACTGCGACAAGTTGGGCTTCGAAATCGTCAGAGAGTACGGGGACTGCATCCTCCAGCTCAAGGCCAACGGCATCACCTTCGTCGTCGAAGAGATCCAGGGAGACTTCCCCGCGCAGCCGTGCGTCACCATCGGCGTCCGGGCCGGCGACGTGGCCGAAGAGATGGCCAGGCTGAGTGACCAGGGCGTCGCCTTCTTCCAGGACGCACCTCAGCCCTTCCCTGCTGGCCTCTTCGCCGCCTGCCAGGACCCCGACGGCAACCTCATCGAGCTCCTCGAGTTCACAGACTAGGAGCGCACGTGGTTCCGCCAGATCCACAGCCCTCGCTCTCGCCGGATCCGCGATCTGGCGTCCGTAGCGCGCCCGCTCAGCAGCGACACTGCGGACCATCCCCCTAGGGAGCGACAAATGGCTCAGCTTCGCATCGTCGTCAACGGTCAGGAACACACCATTGATGTAGACCCCGACACCCCGCTGCTCTGGGTGCTCCGCGACACCCTCGGCCTGACCGGGACCAAGTACTCCTGCGGAATAGGCCTCTGCGGCGCCTGCACCGTCCACCTGGACGGCCAACCCGCACGATCCTGCACCTTGCCGGTGTCCAACGTGGGTGATCAAGAGGTCACCACCATTGAGGGCCTCTCGCCCGACGGCGACCATCCCGTCCAGCAGGCCTGGGTCGCCGAGCGCGTGCCTCAGTGCGGCTTCTGCCAACCGGGTCAGGTTATGGCGGCTGCCGCACTGCTGGCCGAGAACCTGACGCCCACCGATGCAGACATCGACGCGGCGCTTGAGGGCAACCTCTGCCGCTGCGGGACCTACCAGCGCATTCGCCGGGCCATCCACCGCG
>JASFVG010000320.1:0-5691 GCA_050049955.1 Anaerolineae bacterium
TGATGAAGGTTCTGACGGTCATCACCACCCTGTTTATGCCTTTGTCCTTCCTAGCCGGCTTCTTCGGTATGAACTTCTTCCAGCCGACTGTGCCGCTCGAGGTGTGGACCAGCCGGACGGCCTTCTGGCTGATGCTGGTCACGATGGTCCTCGCGCCGGTCGGGATGGCGATCTTCATGCGAAGGCGGGGATGGCTGTAGCCCGGTAGGGTAACCTCAAGTGGCAAGGCCACGCGTCGCACTAGCCGCTGCTGCAGCGACTCCTGATGTTCTCGGCGGTTGCACCACCGAGGCCGGCGACTCCCCGGCCGTTGTAGTAGCTACTTCAGTCGTTCGCTTCCGGCGCGCGGCACATTCCGCCGTGTTTCCTCACGGACAAATGCCACCGAGAGGGTATCGTTTCCTCACGAAAGAGTGTTATCGGTATTAGGGCGGCGTGCAAGTGCCAGATTGGCGGCCTATGGCTTGGTGACAGTCTTGTAGAGCATCTCCTGGACACCGCACATCGTCCGCTTGCCTACCCACACGCCGCATGCTATAATCGAGAATGAGCCCCGGTAGCTCAGATTGGATAGAGCAGGAACCTCCTAAGTTCAAGGTCGCGCGTTCGAATCGCGCCCGGGGCATCGCCGAGCGGCTATCGCAGGGATGGCCGCTTTTTTGGTGCGGAGAGGAACCGCTCCAGCGGTTGCCTGCGCAATTGTGAACGATAAGTGGAGGACGGACTGCAACTATGAACATCCTTCTTGAAGCGCTCTTGATCTTCGGGCTGCGCGTGCTCGGCATCGCCGTCAGCACACTGTCGACGCTGATGACGGTTCAGGGGCGGAAGGTCTACGCCGTTGCCGCGGGATTCGTCAGTGCGCTAGTCTACGTCATTGCCATCGGCAAAGTTGTCACCAACCTGAACAACGTCTGGAACATCATCGCCTACGCCGCCGGATTCTCCGGCGGCACGCTCATAGGGATGATCCTGGAGCAGCGCCTGGCGTTGGGGTTCTCTGAGGTCCGTTTCATCTGCACCGACGATGGCTGCAATCTGGCGGATGCGCTCCGTGACGCCGGCTTTGGCGTCACCGAGATGGAAGGGCATGGACGCGAGGAGACCGTCGATGTCATCGGGGTGCTGATCCCTCGCAAGGAGGTCTCGAATGTGCTGCGAGTCGCCAAGCGCGTCGACAAGGACGCGATTGTAACCGTGTCAGAGCCTCGGATGGTGCAGAGGGGCTACTGGCACACACCTGGGTACCGGCGCTAGTATCGTGATGAAAGATGACGGCGGGCCCATTCCCTGGGAGCCCGCCGTCAGCGATGGACACTCGCGTCTAGGTCACCTGGTCCGCGCTTGGTGCAGAACCAACTCAGCGCACCACGACGTTGACCAGACGGCCTGGAACGTATATCAGCCGCTTCATCTCCTTCCCTTCGACGTACCGCTGAACGTTCTCATCCACTAGCGCCGCTTCCTTTGCTGCTTCCTCTGTGATGTCTGCTGGGACCTCTAGCCGTGCGCGGAGCTTGCCGTTGACCTGTACGACTAGCGTGATCATCTCCTCAGCCGCCAGCTCGGGATCGAACTCTGGCCAGGGCTGAAGGTGGACGCTGTAGCCGCCACCCCTTAGTTCCCACAGCTCCTCCGCGATGTGCGGGCAGCAGGGTGCGAGCAGCAGCAGCAGCGTCTCAATGGCCTCGTTCCAGGCGTCGGCGTTGTAGACCGACGTCCGCTTTGCCTTCTGCAGGGCGTTGGTGAACTCCATCAACCGCGCGATGGCCGTGTTGAAAGAGAACTCTTCGAGGTCGTGGGTGACGCTGCGAATCGTCTGGTGAGTCACCCGCTGCAGATCGGCGATCTGAGCCTCGGTCGCATCTCCCTCGCGCTGGGCAGGCTCCAGGACCACCGTCCAAACCCGGTTCAGCCAACGGTGCACGCCCTGGATGCCCTGAGGATCCCAGGGTCCTCCCTGCTCCCAGCGCCATCCGAACATCAGGTAGCCACGAACCGTGTCCGCGCCGTACTGGTCCACTAGGTCATCGGGCGCGACCACGTTGCCCCGGCTCTTCGACATTGCCTCGCCGTCCTGGCCCAGAATCATGCCCTGGTTGCGTAGCATCTTCATTGGCGCGTCGAAATCGACCACGTTCATATCTCGCATCGCCTTGGTGAAGAAGCGGGTGTAGATCAGGTGCATGGTCGCGTGCTCGATCCCGCCGGTGTAGACGTCCACCGGCGCCCAGTACACCGCCTCCTCCGGATCGAAGGGCATCGACTCGGCGTCGATGGGCTCTCCTTCCAGGTAGTAGGGGCTCAGGTACGCGTACTGGTACCACGATGAGTCGACGAACGTGTCCATGGTATCCGTCTCGCGCGTGGCCGGCCCTTGACAGCTAGGGCAGGTCGTGTGCAGGAACGCCTCGTGGAACTTCAGCGGGCTCTCGCCGGTGGGCAGGAACTCGGCGTCCTCCGGCAGAACCACCGGCAGATCCCCATAGGGCACCGGAACGGTGCCGCAGATGTCGCAGTAGACGATGGGGATCGGCGCGCCCCAGTACCGCTGGCGACTGATCAGCCAGTCCCGCAGGCGGTAGTTCACGGCGAAGTTGCCTACGCCGCGGTCCTCAAGCCATTCCGTCACCTTCTCGACCGCGGCATTGCCCGGCGTGCCACTGAACGGGCCGGAGTTGATCATCGTGCCATAGTCCGTATGGAACAGGGCGTCGCGGTAGAATGGAACGCCCCACAACATCTCCATCACCGTCCGCACGTCCTCGAGCTCCGGCTCCATCTGCTGACAGCGGCCCAGGATCTCCTCCTCAACCTCGACTCCGTCGAATGGGACCATTGCGTCTTCGAAGATGAACAGCCAGTCGGCGCCCACGATCTCTGTCCAGAACCCCGGCTGTACGTGAGCCCGCGCCAGAGCGACGTAGTCGCCCACCTGGGCGCTATCCAACGTGATGCATACTGAGCCCTCGCACGCCTCGTACGGGATACCCGTGCCCTCCAGAGCGTCCTCGAAGCCCGCCCGCATCGTGCCCTCGGCGACGCACGATTTCGCGAGCCCATCCGTCCGTTCGATGACGGGGATGATGGGCAGGCCGAACTTCAGGGCGAATTCGAAGTCCCGCTCATCGTGCGCTGGCACGGCCATGATCGCCCCCGTGCCGTAGGTCATCATCACGTAGTCCGCGATCCAGATGGGAATTCGGGCGTCGTTGACCGGGTTGATGGCGAAGGCGCCGGTAAACACCCCGGTCTTCTCCTTGTCCGCCGCCAACCGCTCGATCTCTGTCTGGCGGGCTGCTTGTGCCTGATAGGCCTCGACCGCCTCGCGCTGCTCCACCGTGGTCACCTTGTCCACCAGGGGATGCTCCGGGGCCAGGACCATGAACGTGGCGCCCCACAGCGTGTCCGGTCGCGTGGTGAAGACCTCCATAGGATCGCCCTGCTCAGTCCGGAACACGACGTCGGCCCCCTCGCTCCGATGGATCCAATTCGTCTGCATCGTCACCACCGGATCAGGCCAGTCGATCTCGGAGAAGTCGAGCAGCTCGTCGGCATAATCCGTGATCCGCCAGAACCACTGCGTCAGGTTCTTCTTGATCACCGGCGTCTTGCACCGCTCGCAGTGGCGGTCCTCGCCCCAGACCTGTTCCCGGGCCAGCGTCGTGTTGCAGTGGGGGCAGAAGTCAACCGCGGCCTCCTTGCGATAGGCCAATCCCATGTCGTACAGCTTCAGGAAGAACCACTGGTCCCACTGGTAGTAGCCGGGCAGGCAAGAGATCGCCTCCCGCTCCCAGTCGAACATCGCGCCCATCGTCCTCAGCTGCTGCTGCATGTGCTCGATGTTCGACATGGTCCACTTGTAGGGGTGGATGCCGCGTTCGATGGCTGCGTTCTCCGCCGGCAGTCCAAAGGCATCGAAGCCCATAGGGAACAGCACGTTGTAGCCCTTCATCCGCATGTAGCGCGCCCGGGCGTCGCTGGGAGCCATGGCATACCAGTGACCGATGTGCAGGTCGCCGCTGGGGTAGGGCAGCATCGTCAGCGCGTAGTGTTTCGGCGTGTGGGGATCAATCGTGGCCCGATGCAGGCCGTCACTCTCCCATTTTTCCTGCCACTTCTGTTCGATCTCCTGAGGCACGTACTTGCCTGTCATTCCCCTTCTCTCCTTACTTCTCTTCGCAAACTACACCATCCGCCATGCCACTCGATTCGCGTCGGTCCAAGCTGCCACCTCCCCGGCATCCTCCAGCGATGAGAGCGCCGCCAGGACGGTGGTTCTGGTGAGGTAGTAGGCGACCGGCGTCGCAATCCTGAGCCCAAAGTGCTCGGCGACGTGCCGGACCAGCGCCGATGTTTCCTGTGGCTCTGCCAACGCGCCGTGGACCGCCTCCCGCACCTCCTCCAACCGCGCCCGGTTGGCCTCACAGATCTCGTGGATCTCTTCCCCCGCGGCGTAGGCACGGCCGTGACCCGGCGCGAAGCACTCGTACCCAAGCGCCGGCAGCTGACTGATGGTGTGAGTCATCTCATCCAGATCGAAACAGAACAAAACCTTATGCTTGTCAATCGTGTCCTGCGGGAAGATCGCGTCGGCGCAGAAGAGCACCCCTCGCCCATCTCCGTCGCCGATCCCCACGCCCACCTGATTGGGGGCGTGCCCGGGCAGCGGCACCACCTCCAGATAGAAGGGGCCGATCTCCAGACCTCCTGGCTCCACAATGTGGTGCACCGTGCACGGTTCGGCAAGCGTGAACTTGGATCGCAGATCCTTGATCGGGGCCGCCCCGCCGAACAGGTAGAGGGGCTCGATGATCGGGTTCTCCATCATCGCCGCCTCCAGCCGTGGTGCGTAGACCGGTACCTCCAGCCGCCTCTGCAAGAATCGGGCGCCGCCGAAGTGGTCGGCATGCGCGTGGGTGACGACGATCGCCTCGAGCTGCGCACTCTCAGTCTCCACCGCCCGCAGCGCCCGCCGACCGGCGTCGTCGTCCAGACCGGCGTCGATCAACAGCGCTCTCCCAGCGCTCACCACGAGCCCCATATTGGACCCGCTCTGTAGATGGTAGATACCCGGTGCTAGCTCTACACGGCGCATGGATCCTCTCCACCTTACAACACAAAACCCCCTCGCCTCAGGGACGAAGGGGCCGTTCCGCGGTACCACCCTGCTTGGAGACGCATCGACGCGATGACGCCTCCCACCTCTGGCCCGCTAACGGGGGCTACCCGGCGCCGGCTACTCCGTCTCTAGACGTTTCACCGACGCAGCTCTCAGGCGAGTTCGGCCTTATCTGGCGCTACCCCCGGTGCACCCCGACCTCCGGGCTTCCACCTGGTCTTTCCCGGATCGCTGGGGGGAATGGCCTACTACTCCTGGTCGCCGCCTTTTTCTCAGCTCGATTGTCACGTCAAACGAAAGAGTGGACCCGGAGGGACTCGAACCCTCGACCCCCACAATGCCATTGTGGTGCGCTCCCAGCTGCGCTACGGGCCCAAGGAAGATCCATACGATGGAGCTGAGGGGACTCGAACCCCTGACCTCTACAGTGCGATTGTAGCGCTCTCCCAACTGAGCCACAGCCCCTTGCAGCGCATGGTAGTATAGCGGGTTTGGCCGCATTGTCAAGACTCACCCCACCGCGAACCATCGCTCCTAGCAGACCCGTGAGCCGCGCTCTCCACCGCCGG
>JASFVG010000321.1:0-5675 GCA_050049955.1 Anaerolineae bacterium
TCTGCTCGATGTTGGGGTGCAATCCGTCGCTACTTGACAGTATACGTCAGGTCACCCATCCCTGTCAACCACCGTCACGTCGGTCGGTATTGTTTGGGGCGGTCCCTGCCTTGGCCGCGCTTGTGTCTGAAGAAGTGCGTGAACTCTGTCCGTCCGCGTGACGTGGCGCTTCTGGACCTCTGTGCCGCACTTCGGACATGTGCCTGTGTCGGACAAATGTGGGGAGGCGAGGACCAGCTTCCCTTTGCAGTTGGCTTCTTGCGTTGAGTCTCTGTCCTGAGCAGGGATGCATGGAGGGTGCCTCTGGGATTCTTGCCACCCATTGTATCACATCCAGTGCGGTTTGTCTGTAGCTCAAACTGGACAGTTGCGGTGGCGTGGGCTGGGGACTCCGTGTGGCGTGGGCTAGATACCTCTGGTGGGGCGGGTTCGATGGTCGAGCAGCCTAGGGTTGCGATGCGTGTGTCTGATGTGTGTCGAGTAAGTGCCTGTAAGGGGTGGGGCGCAGGGATGGATGGCGGCGACCTCGGGGCGCGAATGGAAGCCAACCAGCCCGCTCCGAGCAACACGCGCGACCGAATAGTCAGGAGGGCCTTGTGATGTCGCACATTGGGCCGGAGTGGTGACCCTGGTAACCCCTTGTGGCCGCTTGTCGAGTGGTAGGAAACACATATGGGGCCTCCTGCTGCTCTTGGGCAGAATCCGACGGTCACGCCGCTCGCGCTCAGCGCCGCGTTGGGGACTCAGCCCGGATGTGAGTCGACGGCCGGTCGCGTGCGGGGTGCTACGGTGGCAGACTGCGGCGCCGGCGTGCTCGGCCACGCCGTTGGACATTCACCGACGAGGCAGCCTGTAAGGACGAACAACGCCGCGCGGTCGGCCCCGAAGATGATCCTGCCCCAGCTCACCGGACATATCTGCAAGGGGCGCGACATGCCTAGGGCGGTATCCGTCAGTTGACGCCTCCTTGTCCAGATTGTCGGCAGGCTGACCGCCTCAGGGACGCGAGAGAAAAGGGCCGCCCCGTGAGTGGCGGCCCTGACCTCGGTTGATCTCCTTCTGCTTGCTGAGCTGCTGCAGCGCGCCGCTCAGCTCAGCACCTAGTTCTCCGTGGTCCTTCCGCGCTGTCCATTGCCGCGGCCCGCCCAAAGCGGACGACCAGTGTCATCGCGGAGAGTTACTGCCTCGCCATTTGTGAGATCCTCAACCTCCTCCACCTGGAAGGTGTCGTCCTCGTAGAACCCGCTGATCCGTACCTCATCTCCCACCGCGAGGGATACTCCTTGCGCATCCCAGTACCACTCCGGGCCCAGATGCACCTCGGTCGAGCCCTGGTCGGTCTCCAGCGTCAGCTTGTCGTCTTCCAGCATCGTCACAGTGCCCGTCATCGCCGTAGATGACTCGCTCGGGTGCTCGGCCAGCGGGTCTGCGTAGAAAGGGTTTTTCCCCTGGCGTCCCTGACCCGAGCCATTGCCAGGTCCGTTCCCGCCTGCATTTCCTGCTCCCGCGCCTGGGGCCGCCTGCCCGTTGGTCTTGCCACGATTCTGACCCTGGCCCTCGGCGCCGTTTCCCTGTTGTCCTCCCGCGCTCCCGCCACGACCGTGTCCGGCACCCGCCTCGCCAGCCAGGGCATCATTGTACCGGAGTAGGATGTATGCCGATCCACCAACCAGAGCCAACACCAACAATCCCACCAATCCGATCACAACACCCTTCGATACCACGCCAAGCCTCCTCGCAACTCCTAGAGCACGGTGGGGCAGACATCCTGTTCACGGCGGGTGGTTGACCGCCGAGAGCCCTTGACCATGCGTTTCGTCATGCAGACGATCCAATTCCAGTGGAGCACCAGGTGAATCACCACACCGACGATCATCACCAGGCCCACCCACGTGTGTAGATCGCTCCACACCGAGCGCTCGATACCGAGCATCTCCGTCTGGAACGAGGGATTGCGCCCACCCTGATACCCGCCCGACCCCGCGAAAAGGAACACAACCCCGCTCAGGGCCGAGGCGATGAAGGCGATGGCGATAACCCCATCCAGCCAGTAGTTCAGTTTCACCTTTGACATTGCTGCCTCCTTGTACTCAATCTTGGCAGATGGTACCATCGGTGTGTGAAGATTGGATGAAGGGTGGATGAAGATTCGATGGAGGATTCCTGTGCGTGGGGTCTGCACCTTCAAGGACCCAGGTGCCAGCCATTGTCCGACAGCAGCAGGCGCTGCACACTGAGCCTGCACATCATTCCGTCCTAAGCCCTCGTCCATCGTGCCTCTCCCCGCGCTCCAGTCCGCAATGGACCCATGTGATGACCCTTAACAGGCAGAGTCCACGCCATAGGGATCGGCCAAGGCCAGAGAGTCCTCGGCCTTCTCACATTGGCATCCCTTCCAGCAGGGGCGCTATCGACCTCTTCCCGTCGCTGGCAGGGCCCACCGGGTTCGCGGCGCGTGAAATAGGTGCGTGGCCCTTGTCAGGGGCGTGACACTTCACGCCCCCTATGAAACGGTGGGAATACTCGGTATCTTCCTTCAGGGGCCTTGCGCGGGCCAGCAAGTCGACGGGCGTCACCGCCTCCGTCCGGGTAGGCGGCGCCGCGCAGTCTGCCGACTCTGAGGAGGTGTCCGTCTCATTGCGGTTGGCAGCCAATCTGCTCAATGAGGTCTGTGATCTCGCACAGTCTTAGGAGCCGGCCTGTGAGAGGGTGCAGTCAATCGCTCTTCCGTAGAGAGGTGAAGGATTGGTCGGCTATGGCTCGCCGCAGGGAAGAAGGCCGAGGTGGTGCTTGCAGAGCTGGCTGCAGCCTGCGGCGGATGGCCATCCGCTAGTCCCGCCACGTAGGTCCGCGCCAGGTCAGCTACTGCTTGGACGGCGACCAAGGACTGCCTGCCCCACGCGGTCTGTGCGAGCCCACAACTCTGCCCCTACGTGACGGGACGGGGCCACTGGCGCTGCGCAGTGCGCACCCTCCAAGCCCAATCCCCCTCCATCTGAGGCCACACTCCATGTTGTGCCGCCGTCAAGGACATCAGAGTTGGGCCCATGGTGGCTGGCTGCTGGTTGTGTTTCTCTGGGAGTAGTCAACCAAAGCGGGACACGCGGAACCGAGGGGAGAGGACTCCTGCCGAGAACAGAAAACCGGCACCCGCACGCCAACGGACCAGGGGCCGCAGCCTCCTAGGCTGGCCTAGAAGTAGGTGGATCTGCTGTCGGGCACAGAAGCGGCTGTGCTAGTCTGGCACGGGATTGGGCGGGGCAGCGGGGCGCGCCTGTTGATCGTAGGCCTCCAGGCCCCCGGCGGTCGCGATGATCCTGCGCCCCTCAGCGATCTGTTTCCCGACGCTCACGTTCACGCGCTGGACGGTGCCTGGCGAGATGGCGAAGAAGGCTCGACTGCCCACGCCAAGGCCGGGCGGGATCGACTCGACACGCATGATGGTGCCTGGCTTGGCGTGGAACCATAGCCCCAGGGAGTCCTCACCAAAGCGGGTGATGGGGAGCCCACCGGCCGCCTGACGCTCAGCGGTAGGCCCCACGTGGGCCACCGTCCATTGGCCATCGACGTAGGCCTCGCCCTCGCCCTCGAACATGAAGTAGCTGATGGCGTCGTACCACTTCTGCATCAGGGGGTCGATCTCGATCAGGGCGTCACGCCAGTTCTGGATCATGTCGCCGGTGAAGAGCTTGTAGCGGGCGGGGATGCCGGCGCTGCGGCAGAGGGCGATGAAGACCGAGATGGAGTCGAAGCAGGACCCGGTGCCCCGGCGCAGGGTCTCTTCGACAGGGGTGATGGGGCCGATCTCGAACACGACCTTTTCCTTGGCAAACTCGAATGCTGCCTCGGCAAACTCCGCGTCGCTCTTCTGGTAGGCACCCAAGGCATTGGCAAGCGCGATGACCTCGCGGGCGCGGGAGTCGCAGAAGCGAGTAGGGCGCAGGAAGCGGCTGCTGGAGCGACAGTAAGGCATCCCGTCGTGGTACGGCGGCAGGACGTAGCGGCGGGGCGGGCGCTGGTAGCGTTCCTCGGTCGTCCCGGGCTGACGAAAGCGCCGGACCTCTCGTCCGTGGATCAGCAGCAGCCAGGCCAGCCAGGCAGCGCCCCGAGCCATAAGGCGCCAGTAGGTCCACTGGCCCTTCCAGTGTTCCCGAGTGTCGGGTGATAGCACCATGCCGAGCCGCTCCTTATGGGAATCCCTGGAGTCCGTCTTCCGCGTCAACTGCTATCTCGTCGCCCGGTATCGTTGCGGACTTGTCTGACCCCACTCCTGTGGCGCGCCGCCTCGGAACCTCCCCGCCGATGTGTGGCCAGGTGCCTGTCTCGGCTGCGTGCGGCCCGGCGACAGCAAGACCTGCTCTATTCCCAGTTTTCGCAGTGATTTTTCACGGTTATCGGCCTTGCCGGTGCGGGTTGGCAAGGCCGGCGCCGTACCGCGAAGTCTGCTGCATTGTATCACATCCCGGCTGTCTTGTCTGCGGCAGGCGAAGGGCTGGGCCGTTGCGAGTCGGCCTTGGGAAGCCCGCCTAGGGTCAGAGCGTTCCTGAAGGGATTCAATGCAGGAGATTGACCTCGCCCCGAGGCCACTCCGCAACCTTCGCGGCGTTCAGCCGGTCCACTGATTGGTGTCCTGGTGCAGCTGTGCTACAATGGGGTGAAGCACTCGGCAAAGCGGAACTCTGAATCGAGAGGGAGCTAGGGAGCGCGGGATCGCGGGACCGTCGAGAACGACGGGGCTAGCAGGCAAGGAGGACACAACATGGGCAGTCTTCAAGATGAGATGAAGGACCTGAAGCGCCGGGAGCCGCGCTACTACGTGGTCAAGGCGGGCGACAGCCTGAGCAAGATCGCGAAGGAGTTGCTGGGCGATGCCGACCGCTGGCCGGAGATCGTCGCGGCCAACAAGGATAGGATCGACGACCCGAACGCAATCGAGCCGGGCCTGAAGCTGAAGGTACCGTCCTAGGTTTAGGCTGGATCGAAGACGCTCCTGAGGTACCCGGTCTGCCTCTCTTGGCGACCTTGGAGGAGTGCGGAGCGGAGGACGCCGGGGCAGGCCAAGCGGCGCGAATCGGTTAGGCCTGTATCCGAGGCCTTACGCTGGCTCATCTGGCAATCTGGGTTGTGGTCTCCCAGCGCCGTGAGGGCGACGGCCCGGAGCTAGGTGAGCTGGCGGCGGCTGAGCCGGTGGGACTCGCGACCTAGCCCAGCATACGGGCAGGTGAGCGAAGCTACTCGCTGCTCTCTCCGATTGGAGGAATCACGCCGAGCTGCTGCAGCATGCCGAGTCCGTCCCAATTGGTCCAGCCTTCCACCATCTTGTCGCCCGCCGCCCGGCCCATTGCCATTCCCATGACTTCGATCTCATTGCCGGTGGCGGGGATTCCCATTAGCTCACCCCGGTGTGTGCCGCGAGCGGTCCAACGGGTCACCGCCATATCCCCTTCAGCGATCTGGTCCTCGACAGTCATCTGGACGTCGGGAAAGGCGGTGCGGTAGGTGGAGACGAACAACTTGAAGCCACCCGGTCCGGGCGGTAGTTCGACGCCGAGACCATACATCACGTAGCCTTCCTCGAGAACCTCATCAGCTACATCCAGCTCTCCAGCCCATGCCTCGTCGAAGATGCGGCGGGAGAAGGCCTTGTTCTTCTCCGACACTGTGAGCCCTCCTGT
>JASFVG010000322.1:0-5661 GCA_050049955.1 Anaerolineae bacterium
GCTGGGGTGAGGGCCTCGGGGCCGCGGCTCTGCACCTGAACCGCCTGACGGGGGCAGAGGACCTGGTGGTCGCTACCTCCTCTGTCCCCTCCTTTGCGCCCCTTTTTGACGGTCGTACGGTCCCAAGTGGCACCGACACCGTTCCCCTATCCGACTACGTGGTATCTGACGGCATGGATACCCGGTTCCCGGATCTGGTGGAATGCCAGGTGCTCAATGTCCCGGGTCGCTACCGGCCTACAACCGTCTATTCGAATTCGACATCCCTCCAGCAGGCCGACTACCTCCATACCCAGACCGGACCGGACGACCTGATACTCCTGGATGCGAGTACCCCACTGCTGCGCCGCTACGAGGGGCCCTCCGACATGGTCTCGGTCGCTTCCATGGCTGGTGAAGACGAGCTTGCCGCCTGGCTGGCGGAAAACACGGCTGAGCGCGGCACGCTGTGGCTGGTAGCGTCCCCCGCTGCTTCCCCCATCACGGCTGCCAATCTGCGCAGCCAGTTGCGCACGTTCGCCACGCCTGCTAGCACCACCAAGGTGGCCGCAGCAACCATCGTCAGATTCATCCCGCGATCAGAGCCGGGGCCTGATGTTCCGACAACGCCGTATCGCGCCACCTTTGCTGGAGGTCCGAACCTTGTGGACGGTGTCTTGCCGAGGACAGTAGCGTGGCCCGATTCCCTGAGGGTCACGCTGAGATGGCGGGCACATGCCAACATCCCCGCAAACGTCCTAGCCGTGGTCCACCTCAGGGATACTGCCGGACACAGCTGGGCCATTCGCGAATCCCCGGTCCGAAACGACGTCAACTTCCCCACGTCGGCCTGGGCGCCCGGCGAGTGGGCCGACGCCGCCTACAGCCTGCGGCTGCCGCCCGGCATTCCCCCAGATCTGTATTCCGTGGAGATCAGCCTGTACGACATGGCCTCCGGAGCCATGCTGGGAGCCACAGGGTCCGACGGGGAGTTCCGGGGCACGCGGGTGATCGTCGGCAGCACCGGGATCGATCCACCCACTAGAATCGCGGATGTGGCTGAGCTGAGTGTAGCCCGCAGGCTCGACATCTCCGCCGGCGAGCTGAGTCTGATCGGATTGAAAAAGGTGCCGGAGCAAGTCCTGTCGGGCGAGTATCTCGACCTTGAGCTCACTTGGCAGGCAGAAGCTACTCCGCACCACGACTATCGCGCCCGCTGGCGGCTCGCGCGTTCCGACGGCGAAGTGGCTCACGAAACCGTCTTCCCCCTGAGTCCGCATCCCACATCCCTTTGGCGCTCTGGAGACCGCTATCGCAGTCACTACAGGCTTCACGTGGCCCCCGACGTCGTGGCGGGCCAGTACAGTCTGGTGCTCAATCTTCTGGACGACAGCGGGGTTCAGGCCTGGCAACAGGGCATATCCTTGGCGACGCTCGAGGTCTCGCCGCGGGAAAGGACATTCACGGTGCCTTACATCCCTGATCGAACGGACGTGACATTCGGGGGGACGATCCATCTTCTCGGCCACAACCGGCTGCCGGCGGAGCTCTCCCCTGGTGAAGCCCTGCCACTGACCCTCTTTCTCCAGGCTGACGGGCCGACCGATGTGAGCTACACGATGTTCGTCCATCTCCTCGGGCCTGATGGCAAGCTTGGTGGCCAGGTGGATCTGATACCTGGTGAGGGGTCTGCGCCAACAACCAGCTGGGCTATGGGTCAGGTGATCGTTCAGGCTGCGGAGATTCCCGTCTCCCGCGAACTCGACGCCGGGAGCTACGCGGTTGCCGTCGGCTTCTACGACGCGGCATACGGAAAGCGGCTCTCGGTATCGGGTGCGCCGGAGAACCTGCTGCCGGAAGACCGGGCCGTACTGACCCACGAGGTGAGCATTGGCCCATAGGCGGTCACCAGGTGGTCACTTGCGTGCGAAGAATGGAGAGCCCATCATGCCGCCTGAGGACACCGGCCTCGCGTCCGCCACCATCTGGCAAGGCTACCACCATGCCTGGAAGTATAACCACCGACTGAACCGCTTCGGCAGCTATGTCCGCCCCGGGCTCGCGAACGGCCAGCGGCACACCGTCGTCGGGAACACGGCGGCTTCCGGAACGGGCGGCGACACCGCCCGTTTCTTGGAGCACGTCACCCAGTTGCAGGTTGTAGGCGTCGGATTCCAGGCCGTCGCGGCGAGACAACCATCGAGTGCATCCGGGCCGAGACAGCCCCTTTCGGCAAAGAGGTGGATAGTCTGACGCTAGCCCCCCAGATGCCGGTCACATGATCCAGCTTCCGCTGCCCTCACTCATGGCTGACGCGATCCGCGCCTTCCTGTGGGGCATTGACTTCCCGGTGGCGCCCTACACTCGCTCAGACGATCCCCGTCCGCTGGTCAGCCCCTAGACCCATAGAACTACCCTGCCGGTGACTGCTGTGACCGGTGATCCGAGGCGTCGGACTTGTTTTCGGGCCGGAAAGCGGTAGAATAATCGGTTGTTTGCATGCCACGCACGTGGCGCGCTGGAAGTGAAGAGCCTGCTTCGCCACTGCCGGATCCGAGGATCCGGCAGAAACGAGTATGGCAGAGAGAGCGCGGAGCATAGGCCTGATGGCATTCGCGGCATATAGTTATGGCGAGCTCTAGACCGTCTCAATCCGACATCCCACCAACGGGCGCGGCCCGCCTACCCCAGAATCGCCTGGTCACGTTGACACGTAACCTGCTTAGGGACAAGCGCACGCGTGGGATCCTGCAGTTGGCTCTGAGCTTTGCTCTGCTGGCTTGGTTGGCCAATCGCGTAGGGCTCGACGCTATTGGCAGCACCCTCGCCGGCATATCGTGGGCGTGGTACATCCCGGCGTTCTTGGTCTTCCTGGGCAATATCATCCTTCGGGCCTATCGCTGGCACATTCTCGTGCGCGCCCTGGACCAGAAGGTCTCGTACGGCCGCTTGCTCTATCTCTATTTCCTTGGCTTCTTCTTCAACAACTTCATTCCTTCGGGCTTTGGCGGCGACGTGGTGAAGGTACTTGCTTTGCAGCAGGAACAACCCGGTGGGGCGGAGGCGTTGAGCTCCGTGCTGATGGATCGGCTGACAGGGCTGATTGGTTCAGCATCGATTGCCCTCATCGTCTTGGCGTGGAATGGGGTGCGGTCCTGGTTCGGTGGTAGCACAGCCTCCCTGAGCTTGCCATCCCCCTTAGTGATAATTGCCGCCTTGGTGAGCATCGGCATCCCCGCCGGTTTCATGCTCATCCGGTCGTTTGATCCGTTGGAAATGATTGGCAGGTATCTGCCTTTCACCCAGCGGGTCACGACCCATGGAGGCCTCCAGAAGCTCGTCCGCACCATCCGTGGCTATCCACTGGCTGCACTGCTCAGAGCCCTTTCCGTCAGCCTGCCCTTCACTGTCGCGCTGGTTGCCATTCAGTATGCGATTGCGCGTGCCTTATCGGTGGACGTGCCGTTCCATCTGTTCTTCCTGTTCGTCCCCATCATAGCGATCATCAACACCCTACCAATATCATTTAACGGTCTGGGCATGAGGGAAGGCGTCTACCAGTTCCTGTTCGTTCCCGCCGGAGTGTCGAGCGCCGGCGCGATCGCTATGTCCCTGGCTTTCTACTTCCTCCGTGTCGCCGCCGGGCTCATCGGAGGACTTCTTTATGCGGTGAAGAGCGTTCGCCGGCTAGCGTAGCGGGCGGCACCGGAGAATAAGGACTGCAATGAAGCGAAAAGTGGCTGTGTTTGGGCTTGATGGCATCACCTTCGACCTATTGCAGCCCTGGCTCGATGAGGGCAGGCTGCCCAATCTGGCGAGGCTGATTGCAGAGGGGGCCAGCGGGCCTCTTCGCACGACCGTACCCCCGGTCTCTGCTTCCGCTTGGGCCTCCTTCGCAACGGGGACCAACCCGGGCAAGCACGGCATGATCGACTTCACCTACCCCGATCCTTCTGGCTATCGCGTGCAGGTGAGCAACAGTCGCACGAGGACAGCCCCTGCCGTATGGGAGATCGCTGGGCAGGCCGGGCGACGAGTGGGTGTCGTTAGCCTCCCGATGACGCATCCCCCTGAGCCCCTGAATGGCTTCCTGCTCTGCTCATTCCTGACTCCGGATGCCGAGAGCGATTACACCTATCCGCTGGAACTCAAGAACGAGCTCATCAGTGCCGTCGGCCCATTCCCGATGCACATGTCAGAGCAGGGCCGCGGGACGGATCCCGCCCAATTCGTCCGCGCGGTCAAGGAGATGGAGATCGAGCGCGCCAAGTCGGTTGCCTATCTCCTGCAGAACGAGCCCTGGGACCTATTCATGTACGTCGTCGAGACCACCGATAACCTCCAACACGAGGTCTGGCATCTGCTCGATGAGACGCACCCGCGGCACGATCCCCAGCTGGCGGCGCGGGTGATGCCGGACATCCTCGACTACTACGCGACCGTCGACCAACTACTGGGAGACATGCTGGATCTCGTCCCGGATGATGCCCTCGTGATCGTTCTGTCGGATCACGGCTTTGGGCCGTTTCATAAGTTCTTTCACATCAACAACTGGCTTGCCGAACTGGGCCTGCTGCGGTTCAAGCGCTCTCCTCTGAGCCTCCTCAAGCGACTGGCCTTCATGCTGGGTGTCACGCCGATCACTGCTCTCAAGTGGGTGATCCGGCTACGCCTGAGTGGCATGAGAAAGAACGTCAAACGTGGACGCGGTCGCGGCATGCTCAAACGTCTCTTCCTGTCCTTCGCCGATGTGGATTGGAGCACCACCAAGGCTTTCTCTGTCGGGAACTTCGGGCAGGTCTACCTGAATGCGAAACCCCAGAGACCCCAGGGCCCCGTCGGACCGGGCGAGTACGAGGCCTTACGCGACCTCATCGCCAGAGAGGCTCTGGCCTTGCGAGACCCAGCGGGCGGAGCCCAGATTGTGCGGCAGGTCTACCGGCGTGAGGAGGTCTTCCACGGGAGCCAGATGGAGCGCATGCCGGACCTGGTGCTCCACACGGACCGTGCCCGCTACGTCTCTTTCGGCCATGCCGACTTCGGTTCCAACAAGACTGTTGAGATGAGCATCGGGCAGACTGGACACCATCACATGTCCGGCGTGCTGGCCATGAAGGGGCCGGGTGTACGTGCTGGAGCCAAGCTGGAGGGCCTCAGCATACTCGATGTGGCGCCGACCATCTTACACTACATGGGGCTCGAGGTGCCGGATCACATGGATGGCAAGGTTCTGGTGCGAGCCCTCACCGAGGACTTCAACCAGGTGAACCCGGTCAAGAACAGCGCGAGCTCCGGCGTGCGATCATCCGACGATGCCACCTACACCCATGAGGAAGAGGAGGCAGTCATCGCCAAGCTGCGCGACATGGGATACGTGGCCTAGCCAAGCCGTCAGTAGACCCAGAAAACGAACCTGTCTAGTCTGCAATCCCATCATCTGGACCGCTGATGGTCGAACGCGAGATCGTGAGCCACAAGGTCGCTATTGGGCTGGTCCTCGTCTGTCTGCTTTGCCTCGTCGCTGTCATCCCACTGCTTCGCAACGACCCGCCGTGCACGCACGATGGAACGGCTCACTACTACCGCGTTGTCGCTCTCCGCGAGGCGCTGAGGCAGGGTCTCGTCTTCACGCGCTACCTGCCTGACCTCGCCTTCGGCTACGGGTACCCCTTCTTCAACTAC
>JASFVG010000323.1:0-5656 GCA_050049955.1 Anaerolineae bacterium
TCCTAACGCTCAATGGTTTCAATCTGTGGAGACAGGCGGCAACACCTATCAAGGCGGACTTCCGGGCTGCGGCCGCCTATGTGGCATCTTACGATAGCACTGGGAGCCCTAGCGACCACTTCCAGGCAGGGGGCCAGTCACGAGACCGTGGGGCGGAAAGCACGACCGGGCCTCTGGCATTCGATGATCTGATCATCTTTCAGATCCCATACGGCAGGTATACCTTCGACTACTACTTCCCCGTCGAGGGATACCCCTGGGCCGATGGTCCCTACACTAACCACCGCTATGCAAGCGGGGCGTATCGAATGACTGCGCAGCGAGCTGCCGAACGCCTGCACGAGATGACGAGAGGCTATGATGTGGCCTGGCTCGTAGCCACCGAGGTGTCTCTGTGGGACGAGCGTAATCTGACACAGCAGTGGCTTGAGCAGCGAGCACTCAACGTGAGCGCTGCCCATTTCACGCGGGTAGACGTCTACCGATACGAATTGCCCGACGCGTGAGGTGGTTGAGACGGACCCCGGGCGCTCGCTTCGTTTTCCGTTTCGGGTCTTCAGGAGTATAATACGATGCTAGACGCATCCCTTTCCGCGGTCTGGAGGATACCCCTTGAAGGCTGATTTCGGCACCGTACAACCCATTGGCATTGAGCGCGAGATGCGTAGCGCCTATCTCGACTACGCGATGAGCGTCATCGTCTCGCGCGCGTTGCCCGACGCCCGCGATGGCCTCAAGCCTGTGCAACGGCGTATACTCTACGCCATGTACGATCAGGGCCTACGCTCAGACCGTCCCCACAAGAAATCCGCTCGCATCGTTGGAGAGGTGTTGGGCAAGTATCATCCCCACGGTGATCTCGCGGTCTACAACGCCATGGCTCGCATGGCCCAGGATTTTAGCCTGCGCTATCCGCTGGTCGATGGTCAGGGCAACTTTGGCTCCGTAGATGGCGACAATCCGGCTGCCATGCGTTACACCGAGGTGCGTTTGGATCAAATCGCCGGCGAGCTTCTAGAGGATATCGACAAGGGCACTGTCGACTGGGTCGATAACTTCGATGGCTCACTGCAGGAGCCTCGGTTGTTGCCGGCGCGTCTGCCCAACCTCTTGATCAACGGGTCTGCCGGCATCGCCGTCGGCATGGCGACGAATATCCCCCCACACAACCTTGTCGAGGTCTGCGGCGCCCTCCACCACCTGATCGACCATTGGGACGCACCCGACGATGTGACCCTTGATGATCTGATGACGTATGTCAAGGGTCCCGACTTCCCCACCGGCGGCGTCATCGTCGGTCGAGAGGGCATCGTCCAGGCCTACGCCACTGGGCGCGGCCGTATCGTTGTTCGGGCGAAGGCCGACATCGAGGCGATGGACGGCGATCGACATCGCATCGCGGTTACGGAGATACCCTACCAGCTCAACAAGACGACGCTGTTGGAACGGATCGCTGAGCTTGTGCGCTCCGACCGCCTCACCAGCATCTCGGATTTGCGCGATGAGTCAGATCGTCAGGGGTTGAGGATCGTCATCGAGCTCAAGCACGGCACCCAGCCCAACAAGGCTCTGAATCGGCTGTTCAAGTACACGCCACTCCAATCCACCTTTGGCGTACAGATGCTTGCGCTGGTGGACAATGAGCCGCTGCCGCTGAGCCTCAAGCGAGCGCTCCAACACTATGTCGAGCACAGGCGCGATGTGTTGATCAGGCGCACTCGCTTTGAGCTGGAGAAAGCCCAGCACCGTGCCCACATCCTCGAAGGTCTGCTCATAGCTCTGGATCACCTCGACGAGGTCATCCAGACCATCCGCGAATCGCCCGACGTGGGCACCGCCCGCCAGCGCCTGATGACAGCGTTCACCCTGACTGAGACTCAGGCGGAGGCGATCCTAGACATGCCTCTGCGGCGGCTGGCCGCGTTGGAGCGCCAGAAGATAGAAGAAGAGTACGCTGGGCTGAGTGAGCGTATCGACTACCTACAGAACGTTCTCAATTCGCCGCACGAAATCCTCCAACTCATCAAGGAGGATCTCTCAATGCTTGCAGAGCAGTACGGCGACGAGCGGCGCACCCAGATCGTGCTCGGTACTGCCGATCTCGATGAGGAGGATCTGATCGCCGATGAGGAGGTCTTTGTCTCCATCACTGAACACGGCTACATAAAGCGGGTGCCGATGGAGGTCTATCGCACGCAACGGCGCGGCGGTCGAGGCGTCATCGGCGTCGACACGGGCGAGAGGGACGCGGTGGTTCAGTTCTTCCCGGCTCGCACGCTCGATAGCATTCTCTTCTTCAGTGACCACGGCAAGGTCTATCAGAAGCGGGCCTTCGCGATCCCGAGCGCCCGCCGCACCGCCGAGGGCGACTTGCTCGTCGGCCTGATCAGTCTCGACGCCGATGAGCAGGCGACGGCCGTGGTAGCCGTCTCCAGCTTCGAGGAATCCGGATACCTGACCATGTTCACGCGGCAGGGTCGCGTCAAGCGCACGAAACTGACGGAGTTCGAGGATGTGCGTCCCAGTGGGCTCATCGCAATGCGGCTCGAGCAGGGTGATGAGCTGGGCTGGGTGCGCCGTACCCAAGGAGATCAGGAACTGATCGTCGTAACCGAGCGGGGTCAGGCGCTGCGCTTTCGCGAGGACGGGGTGCGACCCCTGGGTCGAACGGCGATGGGCGTCTATGCGATCAGGCTTAACCCCGGTGATCGCGTTGTGAGTGCCGCCGTCGTGGATCCCGAGGCTGACCTTCTGACGGTCACGACCAAGGGCTACGGCAAGCGTACACCGCTAAGCGCATTTCGCGTGCAGGGCCGCTACACCAAAGGCGTGCTCTGTTTCAAGGGCGTGGAGGCCGGGCTCCTAGCCGCAGCCCGCGTCGTGCGGCCCGAGGATGAGATTACGCTGATCACAGCCGGCGGTATCGCGCTCCGCACGCACGTTCGCGAGATCTCCCAGCTGAGCCGCCGGGCCCGAGGTGTGAAGGTGATGGATCTCAAGGATGGCGACGAGATCGTCACGGTGGCCGTGCTGGGTGACAGAGAACTGGAAGAGGACGAGTAAGCGGGATGGAACGGGGACGCCCTAGGATCTTGGGGTCTGCAACGTAGGCCTCGGCCCACACGGCTTCTCATCAGATCAGATCAGGCCGATGGGATACAGGCGGAGGAACAGGATGGGGATGCGTCTAGAGGAGTGGAAACCGGGGCAGCTGCGTGCGCTCATGCCCGAGCCGGATCCTCGCCTGCTGGCTGAGACCCTGGTTGCATTTGCCAATTCCGATGGCGGCACCATCCTGATCGGAGTTGACCAGGGGGGCCAGGTCGCTGAACAGGTCTTCGCCGACGAGGTTGAGATGGCGCTCCAGGCTGGCATAGAGAGGTGCCGCCCCCTGGTAGAGGCCCGCTGGCATCAGGCCGCGATCGAGGATGCCTTGGTGTTCTCCGTTGTCGTCAATCGCAGCCCCGAGCTCCATAGCCTCGACGACGGCCGCGTCCTGGTGCGCACCGGGGGCGAGAATCGGCCCCTCAGCGGCGATGAGATCCGTCAACTCGCGGCCACCAAGTCTACCGGCGACTTCGAAGCCGAGCTGGCGCCTGGGGCCCAGCGCGCCGATTTCGATGACGAGGTGGTTGAGGCGTTCGTCGAGAAGTGGCAGGAGCGTCAGCATCGGGAGTGGACCCGTCCGGTGGATGAGCTCCTCCACGAGGCGGGAGCGCTGACCGAGGAGGGGCGTCCGACCGTCGCCGGTGTCTTACTGTTTGCCTCCAGGCCTCAGGTATTCTTGCCCCAGAGCGGGCTAACGTTTGTTAAGTTTATTGGGAAGGAGCCCCGTGGTGAGGACGGGTTCCCAGGCTACGGTCGTCGGGAAGAGATCGGTGGACCATTGCCCCACATCATTCAGCGAGCCTGGCAACTCGTCGGTGAGGAGATGCGCAGGGGTGCAGTCGTCACCGCCCTCGAGCGGAGGGAACGCACCGAGTATCCCGTCGCCGCTGTTCGTGAGGCGCTGGTCAACGCCGTGGCGCACCGCGACTACCGTCTGCGGGGGAGGCGCATCGAGGTTCGAATGTTCGCCGACCGTATGGAGATCACCAGCCCAGGCGGCCTACCCGGTTTCATCACCGTGGAGAACATCGTTGAGGAGCACTTTTCGCGCAATCCACGCATCGTGGCCGGTCTCTATCAGTGGGGCTACATTGAAGAGCTAGGATTGGGGGTCGATCTGATGATCGACGAGATGGTGCGGGCCGGTCACCCCCCGCCGAGCTTCAAGGACTCGCCATACTCCTTCGGCGTTAGCCTGTACAACGTTCTCGAGGGAGAGCCTCAGCCCGAGTGGTCTGGTCGCGTGAGCGAACGCCAGGCCAGGGCCCTTTCCTACGTCGAGAGACATGGTCAGATCACAAACCGGGAATACCGTGACCTGTGCCCCGGTCTCAGTCCGGAGACGCTCCGGCTGGATCTGTCCGAACTGGTGGAAAGCGGGTTGCTGCTCAAGGTAGGGGCAAAGCGAGGCACCTACTACATCCTGCGCTGAACGACAAGAAGCACCAGGACGTATTTCATCGCGGGAGGCGCGGCGCTCCAGACTCGGGGACGAAGCTGTCGCATGGCCCTCCGTAGGCACAGTGACGTTATCCCAAGTTATCCCAAGTTTATCCCAAGATATCCCAAACGGCGCTCCCAAGTTGCTTGCCTGGCTCCGATGAAGCTGAAGCGTCTGTTCGATAGACTGCAACCAACGGATTGGATTGCTCTCGGATTGCTGCTGGCCTACGTGGTCGCCTTCTCCTGGATGGCGATCCGGCAGCACCAAGGCTTCCGCACGAATGCTCTCGATCTGGGCAAGTTCGATCAGATGATTTGGAACGCCTCCCAAGGGCGGCGTCCGTTCAGCACCATAACTAGCCAATCCGCCGTCCAGGGCCACTTCTCCCCGGGGCTAGCCTTCTACGCCCCATTGTACTGGCTGTGGTCCGACATCCGGCTGCTCTTCATCGTGCAGTCGATCTGTCTGGGGGGTGCCGGTTTTCTCATCTACTGGTTTGTCCGCGAGGATGCGCCCTGGCTGGGGCTGACGGTCTATGCGGCCTATTGCCTCCATCCCAGTCTCCATCAGGTGAATCTGGTCGAGTTCAGGCGAGTCACCGCCGCGGTCCTCGCGGCCTCCTTCAGCATTTACCATATGGTCAAGCGCCAATACCGATGGATGGTGATCGGATTGGTCCTGGCGCTGTTGTGTAAGGAGAACATGGCCTTCCTGGCCATCGCCGTCGGCCTGTACGTGTTGCTGGCCCAGCGGTCGCTGAGCGCCGGGCTGCCCGTAGTAGCCCTCGGGCTGCTCTGGCTGGCGTTGGTCCCGACACTTGTTGTGCCCGCCTTTGGTGGCACCTATCGGGCCACCAAGAGGTACTTCTCCTATCTAGGTCGCTCTCCGCAGGACATGCTCTACGGTCTTCTGCGGAATCCGTCAGCGCCGCTTGAGTTCGCCCTCCGCCCGCCGCGCTGGGCAGCGGTCCTCCGGCTGTGTTGGCCAATGGGATTCCTATTCCTCCTGGCTCCTGACATCGCCGCCTTCGCACTTCCCTTCCTTGGCTACTTACTCATCAGTACGTCCAAGACTATGGGCCGTCTGGGAGCGTGGTATCCCTCG
>JASFVG010000324.1:0-5642 GCA_050049955.1 Anaerolineae bacterium
TGTAGGAGCGACTTCATTCGTTCCCCTCCCTCATGCGCCCCTGAACGTGGCCCCAGTAGTGATCGACCGCCCGCCCAATCTCCTCGTACGCCTGTGCCTGACCCTCCCAGCCCTTCGCCTCTACCTCTGCCATCTCCAGATCCTTATATACACTGAAGAAGTGCCCGGCCTCCTCCAAGAAGTGCCTGGGCACGTCTTCCAGTGCCTCATACTCGGCGAACAGAGGGTCGGTGTGTGGAACCGCCAGGATCTTCGGATCGTACTCGCCCTTATCGATCAGCCGAAACACGCCCAGGGGACGGGCCTCAATGACGCACCCCGAGAACGTCGGCTCGTTTGTCATCACCAGGACCGCCAAGGGATCGCCGTTACCCTTGAGCGTGCGGGGGATGAAGCCATAGTCCCCCGGGTAGTGCAGGGAGGAGAATAGGACGCGATCGAGCTTCAAGAACCCTGCGTCCTCGTCGTACTCGTACTTGTTGCGTGACCCCCTTGGGATCTCCACCACCACATAGATCACCCGGGGCCAGTCCGGCCCCGAAGGAAGCTCATGCCACAGATTCATGGGTTCACAACTCCTGGTCCCGCTGTAGACCGGAAGCGCACCTGCCCAACCGCCGTTGTAGCAGCCCCTCCAGTCGTTCGACTGTGCCAGCAGCCAACGAGATCCCTCGACTGGGCTGGGGATGACGGCGGATAGATCGTCTGGTCGGCTAGGACAATGGTGAAACCGCAAGAGGGCTGCGAGTTGCCGCCACACGGTGGTGGCGATTTGATGTGACCAGGGGCCGGCGGACCCCGCTCCACGACTCCAATGCCGGTCTTCTACCGCCCCGCGTTCGCCGAAGCTGACGCGAGGACTGTCGGCTCGTTCGGCACTTCGTCGTAGTTGCTCAGAAAGGTGGCGATCTCAGGTGCCTCGTATGGCCGGAGGTTCTCCGCCCAGCGCGTGCCAATCGACTGATAGAGAAGCGCCGCCTCCACTATGAAGGGCCCCTGCGCTTCGCCCAGGTCGACCATGAACCGCACAACATCTCCTCCACCCTCGAAGTCATCATCGTCTCTCGCGCTCCCATAGACCCCGATGTCGCCGCCCGCCGTACCCTTATCGAATCCTGAGGGAAGCAGCCGGTTGTCCTTCTGATAGCCCATCGCCTCGAGCAGACGCGTGGTGACTGCGTCTTCTGTGTTCTCCAGGATCGCCTCGTAGACCTGCACCTGTTCTGGGCTGGAAATCTCCTCGTAGTGGGGCTCGAATGTCGCTGGATCGGCGTCGTTCTCATTGCCGGCGATAGATCCGTCGGCGTTCACCGCACCGGATTCGAAGAGCACGTCCCCAGAGGCATCTGTCACCGCCAGGTGAAGCCACACCCGTCGGGCGGGGAAGCCTGTGGGCAGCTTGTGGCCCGCCTGGTTCTCGATGGCTACCGCGACTGCCAGACGCGAGTCGGCTATCTCAGCCTCGTCGATCGTGATCGTGGCGGTCCGGCCCTGCAGCTGCTCCAACGTCTGGTCGATCTTCCTATCGAAGTCCTCCCGGGAGGCGGTGACGGCGTGCTCCTCGCCAAACGTCCGAAGCAGCTTGAGCATGTAGACGTTGCCGCCGATGAACAGATGCTGAGCAAAGGGGCTCCGGGGTGGGAGCCCACCGATGCTCGCCAGCTGAACAGCGCCCTCCGCTGGCGGCATATGGCAGTCCTGGCATGCCTGTGTCTCAGCGTAGCCGCTGTGCTTCCATTCGAGGTACGGAACCTGCTCCGGGAACTCGCCGGCAATCTGGCCGTCCGCGTCCACGTACGGCGTGTACAGCGTGTGGCACGTGGCGCACAGCTCCGACGTCGTTGTGTGCGGCCCTTCGATAGGCAGGTAGCCCGACACGTCCTGCATAAGCGCAGCCGGGCCTGGGGCTACTGGGAACGGCCCGAAGGCCAGTCGCCCCTCAGTTGGGCTTTCGTGGTCAATCGAGTAGCCACCGCTGAAGCTGTCCACCGTACCCAGATTCGTCTCCTCGATCTGGTGGCAGAGCGTGCAAGAAACGCCATCGATCGCCAGGGCGTGGAGCTTGTGTTTCTGGTCCAGAAATCCATCATCCAAGACGTTTGTCTCCAGGCCCGTCTGAACGGCCGTGAAGTGGGCCATCGGTGTGTGGCAGTTCGCGCACCTGTCCTCTATCACCGCCCGTAGATCAGGCAGGTCCAGCGTTTCGGATCGCACCGCGGCCCGCCAATACGGATCTCGGGCGGCGTTCGCCATAATCGCGGCCCGCCAGTTGGTGTCGTTCGAGACATCGTTGCCACCCTCATCGACAAGGCCTGTGTGGCAGTTCGCGCATGCGCCTGAGCCGGCAAAGAACGTTCCCTGATCCATCGGCAGCGGGAGGCCGTCGAACGCCGGTACTGGCGTGGGCTCAACCGGCGTGACCGACACGCTCGGTTCGATCACTGCCGCCTCGGGCGTGTCCGTGGGGGGTGGGGCCGTCGGCGGCTCAGCGGAAGGCGCATCGGGAACCATCTGTTGCCCAGGCCCGCAAGCCGAACCGGATGCAAGCACCACAACGACCGCCAAGGCCAGACTCAGTCTCCTCTTCATCATTGCTTTCCTCGAGTTTCAGAAGGCCGGTTAAGGCCTATGTGTCTCACCCGCCTCGTAGCCCCTGTCCGGGGGCAGGTTCCTTCGCCCCGCGGCCCGGGTTGCCAGCTCATCACACCGTTCGTTGTCCGGGTTGCCCGTGTGCCCTCTCACCCACCGGAAATCCACCTCGTGTCTCTCGCGCAGATCGAGCAACCTGCTCCACAGATCCACGTTCTCGGCCTTGTCCCTCTCATTCCGCCGCCATCCGGCTGCCCGCCAGCGCTCAGCCCAACCCTTCGTGATACCATCCACCACGTACCGTGAGTCGCTGTACAGCACCACCGAGCAATGGAACTTGAGGGCCTCCAGGGCCTTGATGCACGCCATAAGCTCCATGCGGTTGTTCGTCGTCAGACGATACCCTCCAGACAGTTCCCTGCGGTGGCCATCGTAGCGGAGGACGATTCCATAGCCGCCCGGTCCGGGGTTGCCGATAGCGGCGCCGTCCGTGTAGACCAGCACCATGCCGCCGCGGTCCAAGTCCTCCGGTGCCTCCTTCTTCCCCGTTGCATCCTGGCGCGCGAGGAAGCCGGACAGCGCTGGCGGCAGTTCTGGGATCTGCCCTGATGCCCGAAGCTCGCGCAGCCACGCCGCTGCCGCCTCCTGGCTGTGAAAAGCCCTGTGAAGCGCGCCCTCGAACCCAATAACCTGGCGCGCAGCCCCGTGCTCCCCGGGCCACGCTTCGTACACCCCGGGCTCCTGCCCTCGCACCACCACGTAGTACCTTTTCTTGCCCTTGCTCACCGTTTCGCCGCCCGATTTCCCTTGTCTACCCGTCGAACCATCAACTGCCCGCACACCGTGGAAACGACCTGAGCCGTTCGTATCTCCGCGGTCGCGCCTACACCCGCTCGCGATCCCCGTGCTGCGGTACCGTCGGCTCCTACCCTTGGTTTGCCCCGACCTGTGATTCAGACTGCCCTACGGGTTTCAATCTGGCGCGGGAACTGGCTCAGGTTGGCCCTCAGCTGTCGTGCCCCCGCCGTCTTCATAATGGGCCCAAGGCAGCGTGACATGCTTCAGGCACGCGGGTAATATAGCGCAAATGAGCGCAAATGGGAACTGGCACCGGTCTCTGTGTCCCGGGTGCGCGAAACTCGCCGCCGCGTCACACGGGCGCCGGTCAAGTCATCTGCTCGAGGCTAGGCGGCAGGGCGGATGTCTTGTCCCGTCCCTGCGGTTTGCTGACATGGGTAGCGCAGCGAATACCGGCTGGACGTGCTGCGTCGATACTGAACGCGGGATCCTTGACTCGCGCGCGAGCAGCGAGCTCGGTGATCCGGCAAGCGCTACGTGATCTCGCCTGTTTACCCAGCCCGCTGGGTTGCACCCGCCGGCCTTGCGGCGCCGCTATGTCCCGCCACGAAGGACCAACGGGAGGTAGACGCCGAACGGCTCGACTGTCACGTATGCCAGGGCGGTGTTGTTGCCCGGAGCGCTGTCCCAATCAGATGTCTGTATCATCGCTGTGTTCTCAAGCGTGACTGGTGCCAGGACTGTGGGGGCGACGCCCGTGATCGTAATGATGCCTCCCTGTAGGTGGGTGAGCTTACCCGCAACCCACGTGTATTGCGGCCCAGGCTGAACCTCCGTGATCGGTACGCCGCTGCTGACGACGCTCGTCGCCGTGATGGCTGGCGGAAGCCAGTCGTCAATCCGTACCTGCCCTGCCGGGGCTCCGAGGTTCGAGAAGGTGAGCCTGAAGCGGACGGTGCGTCCGGAGTTGACGGTCGGGGGGAGGGCCTCCTTCTCTATCGAGAGATCTCGCCCATAGCGTGCCACCGCGAAGTCATCGTTACCGACTGGGCTTCCAGCCGTGCCGGCGACCAGAATGCGCCCATTGGGTTGGATGGCCACCGCCTGACCCTCGTCCATGTATTCGGCCGGCCTGATGTCCAGGTTGACTCGGCCGTCGTTGCCGAAATCCGGGTCCTGCACGCCTTCAGGGGTATATCGAGCCAGGGCGAAGTAGTATCCGGTATTCTCCCCTGCGACGACGATTCGCTGGGCCTGATCGATGACCACGTCGTAGGCCTCGTCGCGCGCACCCGGCCCAAAGTTGGTGGTCACGATGCCACCGGTTCCGAATGTGGGATCCAGGTTTCCATCGGCGTCGTAGCGGGCAAGCACAAAGTCGCGCGTCCCGCCAACATCCCCGTAGCCGGCAACCAGAATCATATCCCCCATCAGTGCAACGGCCTGGGCGCTGTCGTGGCCGCCATCGATGTCGGTGGTCACGATGCCGTCAGTCCCAAATGTGGTATCCAGCCGCCCGTGACTGGCGTAGCGCACCACCGCGAAGTCCGATTGCCGGCCAGCCTGGGTGTAGCCCACCACCACAATCTTCCCATCGGGCTGGACAGCAGCGCCGTACGCAATGTCGTTCGCGGATCCCACGGCGGTCGTGATCACGCCCGAGTCGCCGAAGATGAAGTCCAGTTCACCAGTCGGTCGATACCGTGCTACAGCGAAGTCATAGTCGTCGCCCCAGCTGGCGCCAACGGCCACGAGCTTGTCGTCCTGAAGTGCCACGTCATAGCACATGTCGTCGCCCGGTCCAATGTCGGTCGTCACCACGCCCAGAGTCCCAAAACCGGGATCGATCTGCCCCTCGCTGTCCGTGCGCAGCAGTGCGAACTCCTGGTACTTACCCTGGTCGCTCTCTCCGGCCAACACGATGTGGTCTGTGGGCTCCGTCAAGACCAGGGCGTGCCCTTCCGCGTCGTCCCCAATCGTCACGGTCACCACCCCCCCGGCGCCGAAACTCGTGTCAGGCTCGCCGTTCTTGAGTGCGCGCACCAGTGCGAACGTGTGGACACCCGATTCGCCGGTGTATCCTCCGACCACGATCTTGCCCGTCGACTGAACGACGACGTCGCTGGCGTGATCGTCCTCGCCGGCGTCGAAGGTGGCGACGCCGTCACCGCTGAAGCTGGGATCTAGTGGGCCGGGATAGCTTGGCGGTGGAGGGGCGACGGTCCCGTAGGCGGCGAAGGCTATCTGAAGCGGAT
>JASFVG010000325.1:0-5631 GCA_050049955.1 Anaerolineae bacterium
CAGGACCACCACCTGGGAGCCGGGGGAGGTCATCGAGGACCGCTACAAGATCGAGGTGGGCCGGGGAGCGGAGCCGGGGCCTTACCAGCTTTCGCTGGGGATGTATGATTCGGAGACGCTGGAGCGGCTGCCGGTGGTCACGGATGCAGGCGAGCGGGTGCTCAACGACCGGATTGTGGCTGCGACGGTGACGGTGGCCAACATCGAATGGTAGGTTGGGCTAGCCACCAAGGCACGAGGGCGCCAAGGGCACGAAAGACGCAAAGGGGCGAGGCGGTGACCTGAGCCCGCTCCCCTGCCAGTCAAACACAACGCTGGCGCTGGGGCTCCGGGCGCCTATTGCGACACGAAGGTGAACTCCAGCCGGTACTTGACCCCTCTGGCTTCCTCCGCCCGCACCCGGTACTCGGCCTGGCCGAAACTGGTCTCCATAGTGCCCCGGCCGCTAGCCGGGTTGCCCGGCGTCGCCTCGAGGGACAGGGTCACGTTACCCTCTGCGTCGAGCAGCTCGATGGCGAAGCTCCCTTCCTCGACCTCTAGCGTGACCTGGGTATCCAGGAGCTGCCCGCCACCGTCCACCTCGATCTCCTCGGTGATGGCGCCGTTCGCCCTCCGGATGCTCCGCTCGACGAACCCGCCCCTCCCAGTGAGGCTGGACTTCTCTGAGCTGCCGCTGGCGGTGAACCCGCCCTCGCACGCGGCGAGGACGAGCAGCAGCACGAGGAGCAGCGTCATACATCGCAATGACAGTCTGGTCACTGATACCTCCTACGGCTTCGCTAAGGTAATCACCTGAAATCGGGCGCACGCCACATTCGAGCCGCGATACGTGCGGCGGCGCCAGCGCTATCCAGGGATAGGAACACCAGCGAGGTACTCTAGATGCGACCATTGGTCGCCCCCGTGCATGTTGCTTCGCGCCAGGCACTCAACTTGGCAGGAGCGCGGAATGGATGTACAAGTCGATGGTCGGATTGGGCCGGAGGGTTGGCCTGATAGGCGAGCGGCAGCAGAACGAGTGCCACCCTCGAGCACGGATCGTAGGTGTCAGTATTCGGTCAGAGCACAAGGAGGCGGATGAGCGCCGACCCCCGGGTCTCCATCCGGCCCAGGGACCCCGGCGCGATGGACGCGCTGCCCAACCCACCCCCGGACCTCTCGACGGTGCGCCTTCTCGACCTCTCGGCGGAGGGCGAGAGCACGGGCATTCCGGTGACCGGGCTGGACCAGGAGGCCACGCTTGGCGTACGGCTCAGCGAGGGGGAGGCCGGCTCGGTGGAGGCGACCACGCTCGGTGTATGGCGCCTTGGCGGCGGGTCTATCTCCGCGGGATGGACAGGGCACGAGCAGTGGGGAGAACTCGCTGAGGCAGAAACGTGGGTTATGTTGCCCACTGAGGTGGAGCCCGGCAGCCGCAACCTGACGGCCACGACCGAGCTCCTGGGCACCTTCGCCGTCCTCGGCGAACCAACTTCCGGACGCGTGTACCTACCGCTCTTGCTGCGGGGCGAGGGCTAGACCTGGGTTGTGTCTGCAGGGCGCCAGGGCCGGCCTGCCCTACCCTCCGCGCAGTTCCCGCGGCAGCATGCCCGCCTCGCAACGTGCGCCACAGCCTTGTGGCGTGCGCGCCACGCGAAGTGTCTAACCTACGCCAATGAAACTGTCTAACGAAGGCTACAGGAAAAACGGGACCTGGGCTTGACGCAGCGGGCGATTCATTATAGAGTAGATTGCTGGTCGCATGCCCGCGGCCCTCGGACAGCTCCTCACCGCACTTCGCCGCGGCCGCAAAACCCAGACTACGTATCGTCGCAAGACTCGCCAGGTCGATGCCCACGCCGGAAGAACGAGCTCGCCAGACGATCGACCGCCTCCTCAACGAGGCCGGCTGGTCCGTGCAGCCGCGTGAGCGGATCAATCTGGGCGCATCCCTCGGCGTGGCAGTCACGGAGTTCCCCCTTCAAACGGGCTTCGCAGATTACCTCCTGTTTGTGAACCGCCAGGCTGTGGGCGTGATTGAGGCGAAGCCCGCGGGCACGACGCTGAGCGGCGTGGCGGAGCAGTCGGCCGCCTACCTGACCGGCCTGCCGGCCAGCATCCCCCACATCCAGCTGCCCCTTCCCTTCGCCTACGAGAGCACGGGCGTCGAGACCTTCTTCCGCGACGAGCGAGACCCCGAGCCACGCAGCCGGCGGGTGTTTGCGTTTCACCAGCCCGAGACGCTGGCCGAGTGGGCCGCGGGAGACTGGACCCTCCGGGCAAGGCTGCGCGACATGCCGCCGCTCGTCACAAAGGGACTCTGGGGCGCCCAGGTGGAGGCGGTGCGCAACCTAGAGAAGTCCTTTGCACAGGACCACCCCCGGGCGTTGATCCAGATGGCCACGGGAAGCGGCAAGACGTTCACGGCCGTGACGTTCGTCTACAGGTTGATCAAGTTCGCTGGGGCGCGGCGGATCCTGTTCCTGGTCGACCGGAACAACCTGGGCAGGCAGGCGCTGCGCGAGTTCCAGCAGTACGTCACGCCCGACGACGGCCGGAAGTTCGCCGAGCTGTACAACGTCCAGCGGATGACGTCGAACGTGCTCGACCCGGTGAGCAAGGTGTGCATCACCACCATCCAGCGCCTGTATTCGATGCTGTCGGGCGAGACCGAGTTCGACGCCACGGAGGAGGAACGCTCGCTGTGGGGGCGGGAGCACGAGCTGGCCGTCGAGGCGGGCAAGCTGGTGAGCTACAACCCGACCTTGCCCATCGAGTACTTCGACTTCATCATCACCGATGAGTGCCACCGGTCGATCTACAACCTGTGGCGCCAGGTGCTGGAGTACTTCGACGCCTTCATCATCGGCCTGACGGCGACGCCGTCGAAGCAGACACTGGGCTTCTTCAACCAGAACCTGGTGATGGAGTACTCGCGGGAGCGGGCGGTGGCCGACGGCGTGAACGTGGACGGCCAGGTGTACCGCATCCGCACCGAGATCACCGAGCAGGGGAGCTATGTGGAGGCTGGGCACTATGTCGACAAGCGCGACCGGAGAACCCGCCACGTCCGCTGGGAGCAGCTGGATGAAGACCTCGAGTACGCCCCCTCGCAGCTCGACCGCGAGGTGGTCTCGAAGAGCCAGATCCGCACGGTGATCCGCGCGTTCCGCGACGCGCTCAAGGATGAGATCTACCCTGGCCGCAGCGAGGTGCCGAAGACGCTGATCTTTGCGAAAGACGATAGCCACGCCGAGGACATCGTGGGGATCGTGCGCGAGGAGTTCGGCAAGGGGAACGAGTTCTGCCGGAAGATCACCTACAAGGTGACGGGCGCCAAGCCGGAGGACCTGATCGCGTCTTTCCGCAACAGCTACTTCCCGCGCATCGCCGTCTCCGTGGATATGATCTCCACCGGCACGGACATCAAACCGCTGGAGGTGCTGCTCTTTCTGCGACCGGTGAAGTCCCGCCTCCTGTTCGAGCAGATGCTGGGGCGCGGGACGCGGGTCATCAGCGAGACGGACCTACAGGCGGTCACGCCGGACACCCGGCGCAAGACGCATTTCGTCATCGTGGATGCCGTGGGGGTGGTGGAGAACCCGAAGTTCGACACGCAGACGATGGAGCGCAAGCGAACGGTGCCCTTCGACAAGCTGCTGGAAGACGTGGCCCTGGGCGTGCGGGACGACGACACGCTGACGACGCTGGCTGGACGGCTGGCGCGGTTGGAGCGGAAACTGACCGAGGGCGACGTGGAGGCTGTTGCCGAGCTGACGGGCGGGCGGTCACTGCGGGATCTGGCAAATTCGCTGCTCGATGCCGTGGACCCCGACGCGCTGAGGGACGCGGTGGAGAGCGACGCGCCCACGGCAGAGGAGCTGGCTGAGGTGCAAGCCCACCTGGTGCAGGTCGCCACGGCCCCCTTCGATGAGCCCGGCCTGCGACAGCGCCTGATCGCCGTCCACCAGCGCGCCGAGCAGATCATCGACGTCAAGAGCGTCGACCGCATCCTCAGGGCAGAATGGAGCGACGAGCAGGCCCGCTCCACCGTCGAGTCCTTCGAGCGGTTCATCGAGGAGCACAAGGACGAGATCGCGGCTTTGCAGATCATCTATAATCAGCCCTACGCCCGCCAGCGGCTCACCTACCAGCAGGTCAAGGAGCTGGCGGAGCGGCTGGAGCTGCCGCCCAACGCGTGGACCACGGATGCGCTGTGGCGGGCCTATGCGCAGCTGGAGCGGGACAAGGTGCGGGGGGTGAGCGCGCGACGCGTGCTGACGGACCTGGTCTCGCTGGTGCGCCACGCGGTGCACGACGACGAACTGGAGCCCTACCCCGACCGGGTGCGGAGGCGGTACGAGGATTGGTTGGGTTCGCAGGAGGCAGCGGGCCAACACTTCACGGCCGAGCAGCGCTGGTGGCTGGACCAGATCGCGGCCCATATTGGCGTCAACCTGGGTGTGACCGCGGGGGATTTCGGGTACGGCTCGCTGTTCCAGCGGGGTGGTTGGTATGCCGCGCAGAGGCTGTTCGGCCCGGGGCTGCCGGCGCTGCTGGAAGAGTTGATCGAGACGCTGGCAAGCTGACGCGCCCAGAGCCTGTCCTTAGCACGGTCGAGGGAAGCACAGCGGGTCGCCCGTGGTGAGCAACGTCGAACCAAGGGATCTGTCCCGTGCTTTGTCGAGGCCTCCTGTCGAACTGCTTGACTTCCCGTGCTAGATGATGTATACTATGATGTATACGAGCGTCCGGTGCCGGACAGGTCGGACGTGCCAGGCAGCTCAGGAAGCAGCAGGGAGGTGAGCGGTGACCACGATGGTGCGCAAGCAGGTCTATATCGAACCCCAACAGGATAGGTTGCTCAAGGAGTGGGCGGCGGAGACGGGAAGGACCGAGGCCCAAATCGTCCGCGAGGCGCTCGACCACTGGATGGCGAGCGAGCAGCAACGTCGAGAGGCGGAGGGCGCGTGGCAGGAGGTGTTGGGCTTCGCCGAGGAGTGGGCAGCGCAAGGCCCCGTCCCTGGAGGTCGCACGTGGACGCGGGAAGAGCTCTACGAGGAGCGGCTGAAGCGCTATGACCACTGTGCTGATTGATACCAATCTGCTCGTATATGTGTACGATCT
The DNA here is from genome assembly GCA_050049955.1 of Anaerolineae bacterium. Classification (GTDB taxonomy): domain Bacteria; phylum Chloroflexota; class Anaerolineae; order B4-G1; family B4-G1; genus SKLM01. The sequence goes on from JASFVG010000325.1 coordinate 5,107, forward strand.
GTCGGAACTGAATAAGCGACGACAGGCTTTGGAGGTGTTACAGCGGGTGCGCGACGCCAATTCCGGTGTGTTGAGCGCGCAGGTGCTTTCCGAGTTCTACAACACCGTGACGCGAAAACTCGCCCCACCGTTGCCCCCTGTGAAGGCCGAGGCTCAAGTCCAGGCATTTGCGCGCATGTGGCCGGTCGTCCCGGTCACCGCGCAGGTGGTGCTGGAGGCCATCCGAGGCGTGCGCGAGTACCAGTTCAGCTTCTGGGATGCCCAGATCTGGGCCGCGGCGCGCTTGAGCCAGGTGTCGGTGGTCTTGAGCGAGGACTTCAATTCCGGCGCCGTGGTTGAGGGCGTGCGATTCGTGGACCCGTTCGCGGGCGACTTCCAGCTGCAGGAGTGGGGAGTGGGCGAGTGAGCGAGGGAGGGATTCGGCCCGAGAGGGTGACGAGGAGGCGATTGCGGAGCTGACGGGTGGGCGCTCGCTGCGGGATCTGGCGAATTCAATACTCGACGCGATCGACCCCGACGCGGTGG
>JASFVG010000326.1:0-5630 GCA_050049955.1 Anaerolineae bacterium
CCGAGCGGAATGGACTCCGCAGTTCCCCCTCCCTTATGCGCCTGACGATTCCGTTCGAAGTGGCAACGAGTGCTAGCACAGCCACACACACGTAGCCCAGGTTAACCAGCGCCGCTCGCCCGTCTGCATCCGACCAGGGCAGCTCGTCGAGCACGATTCGGACCCCCATGACCAAGGCGCTTGCCAGGCCACACTGCACAATGGGAGACAACGGGAGAAAGAAACGAGCCTGAACTGCCACAGGGACATACCAGGCAAAAAACAGGTACCAAAGAGCCAGCAGAACCAGCGTGATTGTAACCCCTTCGCATTCGGCTCGAATATGGGCGACAGTCCGTCTCCACCACGAAGGACCAGGACCTTGCTTGCGTCCCAGGATCACCGCCAACACCCTCACGACCAGCGCAGCGAGGGCGACGGCCAAGCACAGGGATAGCAGGATCCGCACCTCAGGAAACCAGGCCTGCTCGACGGATGACCACACCTCGATCAAGCCTGTCAGGAACCTCCGTGCAATCTGTGCTGGACTGTGGGTACGCAGATAAGTGAGGGCTGTCGGCCACTGTGACGGATCGGCCACGTACTTATCCTCCCACTGATCCAGCCACAGCCAGTGGGAGGTTGTGACGTTGTAGAACGGGTTCCCGTAGGTCACTATGTTGTGGATCCACAGTCCGGCCGCAAGAGCTACATAGCCTGCCAGGAACACCCACACAGACCGCTGTTGAAACACCTTTGTCCTGTAGATCCACACAGCAGCTAGAACGAACGCGATAGGGATGATCTGCCCCGTGCCCTTTGCCAGGTAGGCTAGACCTGCTCCAACACCGGCAAGGCCCCACCATCGAACCGAGCCCCGCCCCTTCCACAGCAAGAACCACGTCACAAGTACGATGAGAGTAAGCACAGGCTCGACGACCACCTTGGTCGCGCTTTCGAGAAAGATGTCAGTCTTGCTCAGCAAGAAGACCGTGAACAAAGCTGCATGCACACTGCTGATCTGTTTGCCAATCCTGTGAACGGCGATCAGCGTGAGGACCGCGATAGACAGGTTCAACAACTTGGCCGTGGTGAAGAACACCCATTCGCGCTGTGCTATCGGAGCCAGCATAGCTGGGTAGAGCGGGTTGCGGCTGCTGTCGGTGAGTGCGACCCCTTGTTGTATATGCAGCGCGAGGCGCAAGTAGGCGGTCTGATCGGTATGATAGGCGTTCCAGTGCTGAATGACCTGCACCCACCCATCCACAACAAAGCCAACTAGGAGGGTCACCAACACAATGAGCGTCACGGCGTTCCGCAGCGGTGGCGCATTCAGAGCACGTACCAGCCCTCGCCTACCTTCGACGACGGACTTGCCCCCTCGGTCGACCGCAAGTCTCACGGCTTTGCCTCCACCTCCCCCAGGAAGACGCGATCTTGAGTCAGGCGCTCGCCGTCAGGGCCGAAGCATGCCAATCGCTCTCCGCTTCCCTCCTCGTACAGTCCCACTGCCACCGGATACTTCCCAGGCCGCGCCTCGTTCCCCAGCGCCACGACGTGCCGATCTGCCACCACCTCCCCGGGCTCCCAGTCTACCGTTGGCTTCGCCCCCAACCCCGGTAGCCAGTCCCGCTGCGCCACGATATCACCCTGCTGATCGTACACGTGGACGAATACCTTGTAGTTGGTGTCCAGCTCGTGGCCTGCTTGCCAGTAGAGGGTCACGTAGACGTTCCCTCCTGCCTTGGTCTGCTCCTCTATCTCCCATCCCAACAGGGTGATCTGTCCCCCAAAGCTGACCGCGCGCCCGCCCATTCCGTCAGGTGCCTCGAAGCTCGGTACCATCGACTGGGCCCACACCTCTCCAACGGCCGCGGGCTCGGCCAGCACCCGCCTGCCTTGGGCACCAAGCAGATTCACCTCGACCTCGAGCTCCCCAGTCGGTGCATCCTCGCTAACCGACAACTCGTAGACCCCGCGCAATACCTCACCTGGCCTCCACATCGTTGTGGCGTACTCTTTATCCAGCAGATCGTACTCCCCTCCCCCGTACTCCCTCCCGTCTGCACCCCGCAATCGAATCGCCAGCCGGTAGTCCTGTTCCATCTCTCGTATCGCCTGCCAGTAGATGCGCATCGTCACCGTCTGCCCTGTCAGCACCCCCTCTCGGTCAAAGTCATACCCCGCCAGCTGTAACTCGGGGATCACTTCGCGGTTCACCGCATGCTCGACGCCCAACTCCCCCAGCGTTGGCGTACCCTCGGCCCTCCCGACTTCCATTTTCAGGCGTACTGCCGTTGTCTGTCCCCCCTCATCCGCTAGCCGCAGCCTCTTCCCGGTCTTCCAGTTGTATACACCGAGTTCCAGCTCATACTGCCCCGGCGGCGTCCCCGGTCCTATCGGAAGATGGTATAGGACCGTACTCCGCGCTCCCTCTTCCCAATGCGACGTCGGGCGTAGCCCCCTGTCGACGAGCAAGGCGTCCCCCAGCGCCACCCTCTCGCCGCGACCATCGTACACGTGAAGGAACACCGAATAGTCCTCGTCCACTTGTTCGGCCGCCTCCCAAGCCAGCGCGACGCCCCCGTCTCGGCCCCATCCGGGCGGCTGATCTGTCACACCGTAGCCTACCAGACGCAGCCCACCAAAACGCAGGTTCGTTGGCTCAACCAGCGCCTCCACCTCAACCAGCCGGCGGAGCGTCAGCTCCATGTGCGGGAAACCCGACCGCTTCAACAGCAGCCCCCGGACGCTCAGCAGATCGAGGTAGCTTTTCGGCTCCGACACGGGGTAGGCCGCGTACCACACCCGCTCGCACCCTGACATCCCGTCCAGCAGCCCGGCCACCTCGTCTGCACTCTGGTACGTGTAGGAACCATCCTCCACGATCCACTCTGAGCTGAACGCGTACACAGGAAGCTCCCCTCCATAGTGCTCGGCAAATAGAGACTCACCGTTGACCAACAGACACTCTCCCTGGTCAGGCCGGCCGTGCTCCTCGAGGTACCGTACGGGCTCGACGTAGTGTTCGTTCCGATAGAGCCATGCGTAGTCCACACCGTGCAGATTGGCCACGTACTCTGGCTCGACGCTTGGACTGTTCAGGTACTCAGCCTCCAGCTCGCCATACTGCTTTCGCTGCACGTACGAAAGGTAGAATACCACGTAGTCCGTGTTCCAGTCCGTATACTGCCCTGTGGGCCGGGTTTCCCCGCGGAACAAAGGGGCGAAAGTGGGAAAGGCGGACATAGCGACTTCCAATCGCTCAGCACCTGGCTTGGCGTTCAGGTATGCTGCCACCTCCTCGTATCCCTCACCCCAACCCATAAGAAGCACCTCCTTGGCGAGTCGCCCCCCGCCAAGCAGCGGGTTGTAGTACGTCAGGTAGTGCGGATGATGTGGCAAGATCAGTGCTGCCTGGACAGAGAAAGCAAGCAGATAGATCCCGGAGCGAGCCCAGCCGCGTCCGTGACGTGCGATCGCGCCCCAACGTTTAGATGCGACCTCTGTCCCCCACAGCAAACCCATGGCTGCGAGGATCTCCAGCGGAGGGAACACGGGCAGCAGATACCGGTCGAACATCTTCGCGCCCAGGCTCATGAACGCCCCAAAGAGCACACTGTAGCCAAGCAGCACTCCGACCAGGAAGCGCTGCCTAGAGTCGGTCCCCTTCCTGGTCACCCACAAGAGCCCCAGGCCCAACCCTATCAACACGAGCGGACTCGACCGAAACGCCAAGGCCACCGGGTAGAACAACCATCCTGGATCCTCTGTTGGCCGACCCAGGAAGTAGTTGCCGGTTGAGTGGCCCTCGGCCGCGTACTCCACGGCACTCCCCAACACCTGTCGCATTGTTCCCAGGGGGTCCACCCACATCGTTGGCCATAGCCCAACGTACACCACCACCGCCACGAGTCCCCACACCAGCACGTTCCGCCCTGCGCGCAGAAGCGTCTCGCGCCTCCCGCCCTCCCGCACTGCGCCCGCCACCTGGACCAATACCATGAAGGGCCCCAGGAACATCGCCGGCGACTTCTGTAGGATCGACAATCCACCCGTCGCCCCTGATAGCAGCAAGAACGCCAGCCGCCGCCCTTCCGGCGGTGCAGGGCTAAGCGAGATCAGCAGGCTCAGGATAGACAAGGTCATTGCACTGGTCAATACAGCATCCACGTGCAGAAAGCGCGATAGGGCCAGGTAGAACGGATCCAAAGCAATCAGCACCAGGCTCAGCACGGCTACTCTGGCCCCCCACAACATCCGCGTCAGGATGTAGATGCCCGCGATGGACACCCAACTGAACAGGGCCACGCCGATCCGCGCCCTAAACAGCACCCCGTTCAGAGTCGCGAGGAGTTCATGTCGCTCTGTCGGCGGGACTCCGTACTCGGCCAGTTTCACACCATCACGGGTGGCAGCGCACATCGTCCTGACCTGAAGAGGCTCGGCAGGTGAGAACACGGCACCCAACCAGGTAGTCACCATACCGGGATGGTGGGTGCGGTAGGTATCAGCCCAATCCCCGCGGGCCAGGGCGTCCCGGAATCCGATGACGCGACAAATCCAGCGCATCTCGTCAGCGACCCGGAAAGCGCTTAGACCGCTGAGCCGGAGCACTAGGCTCACCGAGAGCACAATCACGACAATGATCGTCTCCCAGCGCAGGCGTCGTTCCATGGTCCGATCGAGTGAAGACCTCAAGGCTGGCTTGGTGCAGTGACTACCACTTGGCCAAGATACACGGCGTTTCCACCCGGATCAGCATCACGCCCAGATACTGGTAACCGTTCACCCGTCATCGAGTCGTACAGGCCGACCAACAGCTGGTACTCCCCGGGCGTCGTGTTGGGCTCTAACGTCAGACTATGCCCATCGACCACGGTAGCCCCAGGCTGCCACTTCGTTGTGGGCTCAGAACCACACGCTGGGGGGCCGTCGCTCTGAGCAATAAGGCGCTCGCCGTCCATCTCGACGTGGACAAAGACACTGTAGGGCCGGTCCGAGGCAGCCCTGGGTCTCCAGTAGAGCAGAATAGACAGAGCCTCCCCTGCCGCCACCTGGCGAGGCGCATCGAAACCGATCAAGCGGGCCTGCTCGCCCAATTCCGCATCGACACGACACCGGGGCAAGGGCTCAGTCAATGCCCATAGACCCACGTCCGGTTGAGTGGTCGCATCAAACGCAGGCGCCAGCGCCGAAAGGTCATAGTCAGTCGGTCCGTCAACGGGCTTGCGGCTGTACATCTCGAGGGCCGGCCGACCATCCGACCATATGAAGCCCTCGAGGTGAGGCGTATCGAGGGTGAAGTCCACCTCAAGGGGCAGAGCATCCTGAACAGGATCCGTGACGAAGTAATGGTCTGCCGCGGTCGGGCACCTTGCCGCCTTTCTCGCGTACCAGGATGTGATGAGTGGTTCCTCATCGGACCCATATGTCCCCTTCAGCACACCCTGGGCGTAGAGTGCTCCAATCCCCTTCCATCCATTGCGATGTGGGAATCCAAAGAACCCCACTCGGGGCAGCCGCGCGCCATGATTGGATACGTAGAAGGCAGGCCGTGTTGTTGGGTACCCCCTGAGGTAGTTCGGTGTATGTCGCACAAAGAGCACGTACGAATGGTACCCAAAGACCATCAACAGCATGCCGCAGCC
>JASFVG010000327.1:0-5629 GCA_050049955.1 Anaerolineae bacterium
ACCACGGCGTGCGGCGGCGGCCACTCATTGCGGCTCACCTCGGATACCTTGCGCGAGGGCACGTCGGTAAACGTCAGCAGTCTGCCGTGCGGTGCGATCCCAACGGAACCCGCGGGCGTGAGCCAAGCCGCGATCTCTCAGCTCGCCGCGCAAGGCATCGTCTGCCAACAACCGATGCAGGCCACTCGCAATCTCCTCCACGTCGCTAGGATTGACAAACAGCGCAGCCTGGCCGGCGGCCTCCGGCAGCGATGATGCGTTAGACGTCAGAACCGGGGTCCCGCAGGCCTGGGCCTCCGTCACGGGCATCCCGAAGCCCTCGTATAGAGAGGGGTAGGCAAACGCTGTCGCGGCGTTGTACCACAGTGGCAGTTCCTCGCTCCTAACGTAGCCAGGAAAAAGGACCGCGGCACCGAGATCCAGTTCCTCAATCCTGGCGAACAGCTCCTCACAGAGCCAGCCCCGGCCCCCGGCCACCACCAGATGGGTCTGCCCATTTCTGACCCTTGCGAAGGCGTCAATCAGCCGCACCAGATTCTTGCGTGGCTCCAATGTACCGACGAACAGGACAAACCGACTGGGCAGTCCCTGGCGCTCGCGGAAGGCCTCGACCTCGTCGACCGGCAAGGGCCGAAACGCCGGGTCCACCCCGTGATAGATGACGTCGACTTGGTCGCGACTGACCCCCAGCAGGCCAGCCGCCTCGCTGGCCGCGTGCTCTGAAACGGCGATGAGGCGCCGCACCCGGCGTGCCGACAGCCGGGTCATCACTGTGAGATAGAGGCGATTGTGCGGGCGGAACAGGTCGGGAAAGCGGATGAAGCTAAGGTCGTGAATCGTCGTCACGACGGGACACGACGTGAACAGTGGACCTACGAAAACCGGCGCGTGCACCAGGTCAGCCTCGATCTGGCGCAGAACCTGTGGCTGCAGCCCCTGTTCCCAGAAGACACGCACCACCGGCCTGTCCGTGTCCCATCGCGAGCGAATCGAGGGAAGGGTTGGCTCAGGCGCTTCCGGGCCCAGCAGGGCCAGGAAGTGCATGTCGTCTTGCTCGATGCTGCTCAAATGGCGCAGCAGCTGGCGAATATACTGGTGAACCCCGGCGCTTCGGTAGGAATCTTGCCCGGAGAGGAGGTGGGCATTGATGGCGATGCGAAGGCCGTCTTGTGCAGGTGCCTGCATAGCTGCGCCATTATAGCACGTTGCTTTGTTCCGTCCAGCTAGGTGTTCAGAGAGGATCCACCCGCCGGTTCAATCCTCCCCCGCACCCCGTCTCGTCGACCGTCGCATCATGAGCCTGCCTGCGGCGCCCACCAAGACGGCCTCGATGACCAATAGGCCAACGAGCGTCGCCCCGATGTCTACCCAGAAGCGGTTCGGGAAGAGGCGGATCAGCGTGTCCGAACGGGGAAACACCCAGGTGTCGCCTTGGAAGAACACTCGGTGGAATGCGGTGAAGAACCGTCCCCAACTGATGAGCATGAAGGACCCCACGGCGGTCAGCAGCCCCAGAGCGAAAAGACTCCCACGGACGAGGGCCGCCGGAATGACGTCCCAGGCCCGACCCGAGGCGGCGAGGACTGCAGCGCCCCCGCCCCACAGGAGGGCGGCGATCACCCCAGATACACTCAGCCCCAAGTAGACCGCCTGGACGTCCTCCATATGGCTGAGCTCCCGCTCGTTGAACGCGGGGTCGCCATCCGGGAGTTGGAGTTCAGCCAGCAGCGAGATGTCGGCATTGGATGCCAGGTAATCCTGACAAACCTCGGCTAGGCGAATGCGCTCTGCGGTGGCCAGGCCGAAGGGGTCAGCGGGGAACCCTGGACGCCGGTACTCCCAACGCACAAACCAATGGCCGGTCACCAGGCGCAGGTTGGCGGCCAGCAGGACTAGCGGCAGGGCCAGAACGAGCATCCACTGGCCCCCACGCAGCGATTGTCTACGGTTCATAGGCCTTGCCCCAGGATGAAGTCGATGAGAAGCGCATTGGTGAGCCATTCGATGGAGGCACGATCGTCGCTGAAGACCACCCCGCTCGGGGCGGTCGCCCGGAGGTTGTCAATCGCGTTGCGGGCCGTAAGTCGGAGGAAGTCGGACTCATCTATGGCAGGCAGATTGGCCGCCAAGTTGCCCGCCTCCGTGGGCTGGACTGTGGCGACCACGACCGCGTTGAAGCTGTTGGGCACGTCGATGACGTGCGCCGAGGGAAAGACCTTGAGCAGCGTTGACACGATGGCCTGCACAATCCTGTAGTCGTCGGCGGTCCGCCCCACATTGACTGCCACGACGCCATCCGAAGTGAGGTGATCGCGCACTTCCTGGAAGAACTCGACGGTGGTGAGGTGTGGCGGGATGTAGGGCAGCCGGTAGGCATCCACCCCAATGACGGTGTAGCGGTGACCGACCTGCGATAGGTAGGCACGCCCGTCCGCCACGATGGCATTCAAGCCTGGCTGGTTCATGGCGAAGTATTCCCGCCCCACCCGGACGATCTCTGGGTCGATTTCCACGCCGTCGATGGGCAACGGACCGTAGACCTCGCTGTATTGCCGAGCGATGGTGCCGGCAGCCAAGCCGACAAGGGCAACCCGTTCAACCTGGTGTGGAGCGAAGGGAGGTGGGTTGAAGTAGGGGGCAATGAGGAAGAAGTCCCAGGGCCCAGGCGTGCGCAGACTGTCGGGACAGAAGATGGAGTGGATGCCGCCCCCTTCGTTGAGCATCAAGTGCCGGCAACCATCGACGTCCTCGATAACCTGGATGTAGTTGTAGGACGACTCATCCTCATGGATGAGGTCGCCAACAGCTGCCGCCTTGACCGGCTGACCGCCCAGGAGCACCGCGAGCAGGATGACGATGATGGGGAGCGACAGGTAGAGGAGGGTCCGACGACGCCGGATCTTCCTTGAGGCGCGGAACAGTCCGATGAGGGCGACACCGAGCAGGAGCAGCGACAGCAACACGAAGGTGTTGCGCGTCCCGATGGTAGGCACGAGAAGCAGGTCGGGCAGGAAGGCCCCCAGGAAGCTCCCAGCGGTTGAGATAGCATAGACGCGCCCGGCAGTCTGCCCCGAACTCTGCACGTCCTCAACTGCGAGCCGAATCACGAATGGTGAGATACAGCCGAGCAGGGTGACCGGCAGGCTGAACAGGAGCAGCACCGTGATGAAGGAACCAACGAGGAGTTCGATCCTGAAGTCCGTGAATCCCGGGGCCGCAAGTGACAGCACGGGATGTGCAGCAAAGGGCACAACGCCCACAGCGAATCCGGCCCAGGCGACGATCTGGTAGAGGGTCTCGGCATGAGGCGAGCGATCCGCCCAGCTCCCTCCGAGGAAATACCCGGCGGTCAGATAGAGGAGGATCAATCCAATGATGGTGGCCCAGACCAGATTGGCGGTGCCGAAGTGCGGTCTGAGCAGACTGGAAGCGGCCAGCTCGACGCTCAGTGAGACGAGGCCCCCGGCGAAGGCGGTCGCGTGGAGGAACACATGAGTCTTTCGCATTGACGTGATTATAGACGCTTTGGGGTGTGCGACAAACAGTCCTGTCCCGGCCGACCCAGGCCAGGGAGGAGAGCCCTCACGTCTGCTGGTGGCGCGCCCCCCTCGCTGCCCTCCAGGCACCGACGACACCTCCAACGAACAGGAGTACGAAACTGCCACCCAGGAACACCCACTTCACTAGGGTGAACACGGGCGCCAGCGTGTCTACCACGATGGTGGGATCCGGGTAGCGAAGCATCACGATAGCCGCAGATATGTTCTCTAGGTAGTCAAATAGCGCCCCGAGCAGGGGGGCGATGTTGGCCAGCTGCCACCCGCTTCGCGCCAAGAAGGCCTTGCCGTAGACCCAGCTGACTGCCGTGGTCAGGAAGAGGGCATAGACGATGGGCCAGATGACGTCAAAGGTGAACCTTGCCCGAACATAGGCGGCTCGCCCCTCCTCGCCGTAGGCTTCGGCCATGCGGTAGAGGTCGTTCGGCGAGTAGAGCAGGGACATATCGGGCGAGCCGGCGCCCTCTGCGTACTCGGCAGCCTGGCCGGATTGGCCCGGCAGGACGAGAACGGAGAACAGCAAGAAGACCGCCAGTCCTGACAGGGCTACCCAGGCGCTTGAGGACCGGCGCAGGCGATCGGAGATTCGTCGCAACATGGGATGCCTCCAAGGTTGAATGCGGATGGGCTCGCCCTCGCTAGACCCCAGGGTGTCGCTGCGTGGAAGACGTAGGAAGCCACGCTGCTGAAGCTGGAGTGCCTGAGTGTGCTAAGCGTTCTCGGTGAAGCCGAGCGCCGCCCTGATCCGTTGTAGAAGCGGGTAGGTGAAAGGGTCCACGATCACCTCCGGTGGCCAAGTCGTCTCGTTGCGCAGATCGAACCAGCCGACCTCCGTGATCGCGTAGACCTGCCTGGCCTCAGGTTCTGGCTCACGACCGGGAGATGCAACGCCACGCACAGGCTCGCACAGGTACGTCTTGAACCGCTCGTAGCCAACGTCTGACCAGCTTGGCTCGTCTACAAGGAGCGCCTTCACGGCCACTGTGAGGTTCGTCTCCTCCTCGACCTCGCGCTCGACGCATTCCTTCTCCGCCTCGCCCGCCTCTCGTCCACCTCCAGGGACCACCCAGTATTCGCGTCCGGAGACGTGCTCGCGGTGCTTGATAAGCAGGATGTGGTCACCACGGACAACCGCGCCTTGATAACGCGTGATACGAGTCACTGGAGATGGGTCCCCGAGCTGGCAGGATCACGCGCCCAGGCTCCAGCTAGGGCATAGAGGTTATGAGGGGCAAGTAGCGGACCAGCCGGGCAGCACTGGCCAGGGGTGACGACGTGCGGAGTGGCAAACGCGGGCCGCCGATGGAGGATCACGACACCTTTCACGGTCCGCCCTCCTGATACACAGACCGTGCGGTCAAGCTTCGGGGGTCTCGTCCCAGGGATAGATCTCCGTGCCCTGAGCCGCGGCGCGGATGGCGGGGTCGTCGGAGTAGTATCCTCGATCGCGCGGGGGGATCAACTGAGCAATGTGCCCCATGATCTCGTGGCCAATCGCCTCTAGCTCCGGTCGACGCTTCCGGCCCCGCCCCAGGGCGCGGAATGGGCCAAAGGGTTTGCCAATGCGGATTGTGATGCGAGCCCGCCTACGCTCCCGCAGGCTGGGGAATATCCCATTGAGATTGGCAAAGCCGAGTGGCAGGATCTTCACGCCGGTCCGAACGGCAAGGAATGCCGCTCCAGGCCGCCCAGGGCGAAGTACTGTTGCCCAGTTTCCGGCCTCTGGGAAGACTCCCAGCACCCCGTTCTGGTTCAACACAGCCTCGGCGGCGCGCAATGCGTCCGTCGAGAAGGTGCCACGGTAGACAGGGTAGTAGCCCCAGACCTTGGGAATCCACTTCACAGCAGGCGGCGCATTGGGCATCTGGAAGCCGCCGATGAACTCCAAGGGCCAAGGCACCGCCCGTATCATCGCGGCGGGGTCGACGAAGCTGAAGTGGTTGGCCACGACCATCAGAGGGCCGCCGTCAGGGAGGTTCTCCTGGCCAATGATCTCGAGCTTTGCAAGTGCGGCGAAGGCGATGTGGGTCAGCCGTTGAAGCACGGCGCGAATCAGGCGCCGACGCGGGTAC
>JASFVG010000328.1:0-5623 GCA_050049955.1 Anaerolineae bacterium
GGACGTCCCCGTCCATGTCGCTGGGGATCGGCTGATTTTCCAGGTAAAGTATCGTCGGGGCGATGTCGTAGGTGCGTGCGCCCTCGACGGTTTCCCCGCGTCGTATGCCCGGACCCCAACCGATCATGATACCCTCTTGGCCGTGACCCCCAATCACTCGTCTGGCCGAGCTGTCTTCTGCCGCCCGGACGATGATCGGCTCGCCGTCCACCGAGTAGCATAGAGCGTCGCCAACCGCCTCATCCTGCCACTCAACCAGCAAGTCCGCCGCTTTCGCTGCATAGGGTCCATGATAGACATCCTCACTGCAATGTACAGCCTGAACGAGGCGTCGGCCAGTCGCAGGGTTGGTCAGGTTTAGCAGGATGTCCCGCACCGATTCGCGAGTCGTATCGTAGTCCTCTGCGGAAACCACACCCTCCGCTTCGCGCCCCTCAAGGTTGACGCGTATCTTGCTTCCATACCTCCCTGCATACGCAACGGTTTGGGACCAGTCAATCCTCGAGTACCTGGACTCGTGGAGGGCACGGCCGTGGAGTCGCGGCAAGGCCCGCGCGAGACGCATCTGAATCTGGTATGGAGCAAGTTGTCGTCCGTGGCTTAGCAGGGTCCGCAGCCCCAGGCCCCTCTGCCGCTTCCGGCGCTCATGATAGCTCAGCAGGCCAAGCTGCTCGAACAGCTGATTCAGACACTGCCTGGCAGGGTGAGCGGGACCAAACCCATGGTCCGAGACCACAAGAAGCGTTGTATTCTCGTCTATCAGGTTCGTAGCATCATCCAGGAAGGAATCGATCTGTCGATAGACGGTGCGCAACGGGGCCCACTCATCTCCCTCAACCGGCGCGTGTTCGTCCGGCCAGAAGAAGTGCTGGAGCACATCGGTGGCTGTGAAGACCGCCAGGAGCACGTCCCAGGGACGGGTTCTCATCAGGTACAGGACCGCGCGCGAGCGAGCATCCACCATGCGTTGTACCTCCCGAAGCGCCCGCTGCGGGTCCCGATAGCACAGATCCGGTAGATTCGGCAGGCCGATGGTGTAGCCAATGCCCTGATGGCGCAGTTCGTCGACCAGGCCGGGCGGATGAGAGAATCCAGGGCTGCGGATGTGCGGCGTGTGCATGCCGCTCAGCATGAAACCGTTGACAGGGTCGGCCGGGTAGGTAAGGGGCACGTTCACGACCCCCACTTGTAGCCCCGCCGCGGAGAGAAGACGCCAGAAGGGATCCTTGCTGCGATCCGCTGCCGTGGCAAGCTGCAGTTGGTAGCGGCGTTGCGTGCTGGTCACCAGACCGTAGATGCCGTGCTTCCCAGGATTACAGCCGGTGATCACTGCACTCCACCCGGCCTCGCTGTTCATACTGGGCCACGCCCGAAGAGGTCCGCGGATTCCCCCGGCCATGACTATCTCGAGGGTCGGAAGGTACCCTGCGCGGGCTAGGGGCTCGATGAGGCTAAGAGTTGCGCCGTCAACGCCGATGACCAGTGTGCGGGGTCTGCTCATACGGGTGTTCTCCTGGCCCACCTCAACAACGGAATCTCACCGCCCAGACCAGGGCCCGTTCGTCGCGCCCCCTCCCGTCTGATGGGTGACGGAGCAAAGGCAGAATCCTTGCCCGCGAGCATAGAACGCCTGCTTGCTCACCGCACCGGGCGAATGCCCAGCGAATCCGGCTTGGGCAGGCTGCGTGCCGCTGGCTCTGTCCGCCAATACTCCTCCAACGTCATGAGCGGAGGGTCTGTCCACCTCTCCTCTATTCGTTCCTTGTACAGCGAAGTCGGGTGCTTGTCGAAGCGGAAGACGCCAATCCCTCTATCCCTCTTCATACCCTTAACGTGATAGAAGAGGAATCCAAGAAACCTGGGGATGAGCCACCGCCAACGGAAATAGGCACTTGCGCGGTAGTGGCGGAAAACGTGCCTGCGCCCCGCGGGGAAGAAGCCATGGTCTTTCCTACTTCCCGACGTCGGCCACGACTTGACGACCTCAATCCTGCCGTCGCGATCCCACAGATTCACCCCTTTGAACCACCAAAACCCCATCCTCCACGGCGACACCGGCCGCCGAACCGTCCCTGGTCTCAGGCACCGCATCTGACTGATCGCCCGACCGAGTGGCTCCGGGGCGGCAATCATGTCCCCGTCCCACCTGGCCCGGATCTGATAGGTAGCCTTGCTCAAGGCGAAGTTGCAGTAATGGACAAAACTGCTAGCGTGGTCGGGAGGAAGCGCCTCGTGTTGGGTGCTCCCCCGCGGGAACACCTGAGGAAGATAGTGGTAGGCCTTGACGCGGTCCGGGTGCTCATTCGCAAACGATTCCACGATCTCTGGGGTTCGGTCGGCGCACTCATGGTACACGATCACGAACTCGTCGAAGAAAGGCAGGATCGAGTCCAGCGCCAGTTCCAGGAATTCCTCCTCATTCCGCAAGCGCACGATGGCGGAGATACCGGACTTCTTCCTCGAGCGATCGAAATCCTGCGGCTTGAAGGTCGGGTTCTCGATGGTCTCTACCATTGCGTCCCAACCTCCCTCAGTGGAGGTCTCTGTCGGCGGGCACGATGCTGGAGGAAGACTCGCACGGCGTTCCTATGCTCGCTTGGACCACTGACCGTCCGATGCAGCTATCTGCCGAATCAGCCCCAGGTAGCGCTTCAGGTGCGCTTCTGTGGTCCACTTCTGCAGGTAGGTCTGATAGCCGCGCCGGCCCAGTTTGTCACGCAACGCGGGCTCGATCAGCAAGCGGTCCATGGCCGCCACCAGTTGCTCGTCTGTGTCGTAGACAAACCCACCCCCGCTCTCCTCAACGATTTCGGGCATGCCGCCCAGGTTTCGAACGATGACCGGCGTTTGCTGCCTGAAAGCCTCCACGATCACCAGCGGGAACATCTCAAAGCCTATCGATGGGACAATCAGGGCCACCGCGTGCCGATACGCGGATCGAAGCTCCTTCTCGCTCAGCTTGCCCAGGAAACGGATGTTGACCTGTCCTTCGGCCAACCTTTGAAGGTGGGCCTCGTAGCTGCCGGAGCCCGCGATCAACAACCGTGCTTTCGGGTACCGCTTGAAGACGGGTATGAGTGTCTGCAAGCCCTTGAGCTTCTCCAGCCGTCCCACGAAGAGGAAACACGGCCCATCTTCCGTTCCTCTGGCCTGATCTCCGTCCCGTGCTCCCGCGGGCGCAATGGTCGGCACGAAGTTGGGCAGATGCACGATGGGCATACCGAGCCCTCGTTCCTCGTGAACTGCCTTGCTGAAGCGGCTCGGAGCGATGAATGCGTCGACGTTCGCCAGCGCCCTTTCCAGCAGGCCGGTGTACCGCCACCACTGGGGCGGCCGACCGTACGCCAGCTGACATACCAGGCAACGCCGCTGTACGCAGGGCGCCTTCCTGTATCGGAACAGCACGTGCGTCGGACAGACCAACCAGCACTCGTGCATGGTGTAGAGCTTGATGCCCTCCCCGTATTCCAGGATCCTGGGACCACCGACCAGGGAGACGTTATGATAGTGGATGACGTCGAAGCCTGTTTCCAGGATCTCCCGGATGCGCCTCGACTTGAGCAGTGGATAGCCTGTCTGCTGCGTAGCCAGCGGTGAGAGCGGCCCGAAGCGACTCCTCAGCCCGTGTACCTTCACGTTGGGACGATTGCTGTAGGGTCCCATCGGCTCCCGTCCTGCTAGCACGAGGTAAGAATCGATGCAGTGAATCACGTCCACCTGATGCCCGCGTTTCGCCAGTTCATTCGATAGCTGGTGCGCGAAGATTCCGTCCCCTCCGAAGCTGTAGGGCGGATAGAAGGTGGTGATCATGCAGAAGCGCAGCGGTCGATGGATCACCCGGGCCTCCAATAGACAGTACGCCGCACACTGCGTGGGACACTCCGCATTCGGACATACCACGGAAACCACCTCGTCAGCATCAGGCCGAGCAACCAATCGCTGCGCAGATAGTAGGCATCGACGCGCTCGAGCGCATAGGGATCGCTCCCGGAGGTGACCAGACCCAGCCTGTCGGAGCACGCGGCGACGAAGTGCTTCCTGACAATGGCGTAGCTCCGTGCATCATATCGACCGTAGGGATAGGCGAAACAGGTAACCGGTGTGCCCAGGGCATCCTCAATGATCGTCTTGGAACCACAGACCTCCTCTTCAATGCGCTCGACCGGCAACCTCGTCAGGTCGGGATGTGTCAGGGTATGGGCACCGAATTCTATGCCACAGACCTCCATTTCCCGGATCTCCTGCCAGGTCAGCAAGGGACCCCCGTCAGAAGAGAGCCCTTGATGGCTCTGACCCCGCGGCCTTCCCACGCTGAGGAAGACCGTGGCCGACATGTCGTACCGCCGCAGTGCGGGGAAAGCCTCATCGTACACAGTCCGGCTCCCATCGTCGAAGGTGATCACCAGTGACCGGTCCGGGAACGTCCTGCCCTCTCGGAGGCACGCCACAGCCTCAGAGAGGCTCACCGTCCGATAACCGTGCTCGCGCAGCCTCGCCATCCCACGCTGAAACACGCCTGGCGGAAAGGAGATGACCGATCCTCGGTCATCGAGCGAATGAAAGGTCAGGATGGAAAGGGACGAGGCCATGTCAGCTTAGTCACTCACTTCCATCGCCCGAGCAGTCAGCTCTTGGCGCCCTCATCTGTGTGGATGGCGGCGGAGAAGGCCCTCCAGCCTGCGCCGAGCTCTCCAGGGGACCAGCCAGATCATTAGGTAGTACACGATGTCGATCAGAACCGGTCTGCCATGCCGCCGAGCCTCTCGGAGAAGCAGCACGAATGTACCCCGGTTTCCTTGGCGGGCGGCCCGCGCCCCCAGCCACATTAGGACGAACGACGCATAGGCGCGCGGGGTGACGAGATGCTGGTTCGCCCGAATCCAGGCCAGCGACCGGGACAGACCCCAACCCGATCTGCCGGGACCACGATACCGTCCCTTCTCTAGATGCCAAACGGCTAGCGGCTCAGGATCCGGTACAAACGCCACGCCTGCGCCGTCGATCGCGACTGCCCGCAGCACCCAATCAA
The DNA here is from genome assembly GCA_050049955.1 of Anaerolineae bacterium. Classification (GTDB taxonomy): domain Bacteria; phylum Chloroflexota; class Anaerolineae; order B4-G1; family B4-G1; genus SKLM01. Next base: position 5,030 of record JASFVG010000328.1, read on the forward strand.
CGTCCTGAAGCCTCCGCATATCACCAAAGGGAACCAGCCGCACCAGGTCGCGCGTCGTCAGCACCGTAGAGGGATGGACCAGGCCCTCTCCCCTGAATGGGCCCCTCTTCTGGCAGAAGAGGTATTCGCTCAGTGGCTCGCCGGGCTCTGGGATCCTGTGCGGCCACACGAGCTCCCCCCGGTCACCCCGCGCAATGAAGCGGCAGGAGACGATCGGATGCTGACACTGTGACCGGAGCGCCGTCTTCAGCTGGACCGCAAGCTTCCCGGGAAACCACTCGTCGTCGTCATCCAGGAAGGCCACCCATCGCCCTCGCGCTTCCTCGACGCCCGCGTTCCTGGCACCTCCCGCGCCTACGTTGCGAGGCAACACCTTGACCTGCAATCTCGCATCATTCACATGATGGAGGGCCTGGACCGTCGCCTCATCCGGCCCGTCAACGACGACGATCACTTCCGTCGCCTCAAAAGTCTGAGCTAGAGCGCTGCGCACCGCTCGTGGCACCAGATGAGGCCGGCCTGAGGTTGGGATGACGACGGAGACGGAAGGTTCAGAGCCGGTCATCCCTCGACTGGCCCTCCTCCCGCGGATCG